>JALEVO010000122.1 GCA_022788225.1 Oscillospiraceae bacterium
GAAAAGTCCGCTGTTTGCATTCTTTATGGTATACTTGTAAGAAATATCAAATACTGCTCCTGTTTTGACTGGCGGCACTACAGTTCCGCCGTTTACAATACAGTCTGAAGGACGTGCTGGAAGGTTATAGCCTGTTCCGAGGAAAAAGCTTGTATGAGGCGGCTGGTTATATGCTGTATTCTGCGCCGAAACCTGCATACGATACTGCGGGTCATGCATGAGAGTTGTCACTCTGCTTTCAGTTTCGTACGGAGTGCAGTAAATTCTTACGGAATTGCTGTCTGCGGCTCTAACAATAAGTTCTTCACGCCAGTCACCGAAAATATCAGCAGAAAGACATGGAGTACCCTTGGTTGTATTGCAGGTGTAGTAGCCTGTTGTTTCTAAAAGAGTTTCAAGTTTTCCGTTTCCATTCATTTTGGATATTTTTGCCGGAGAATCTGTGTAGCCGTCCAGCACTTCACGTTCAAGGTCTCCGTCCCAGTAAATAAGGAAGTTTATTGCCGGTCTGTTACATGATAATGTATTGCCGCTTACATCCTTTACTGGTGTAGAGCCGTCAGACTCCTTGTTTCCCCATAATTCTGCACCGGGATTGCCTGACCATATATTATCTGCACAGCATCTGCCTGTATCTCCGCTTCCGTTGTTATGGAATATAATTTTACCGTCCTTGCCGCTTATAAGTGAAACACCATACGGACTGTCCTCGTGACAGGTCCATATTTCATTACCCTCTCTTGCAGGGTCAAGGTCACCGACGTGCATAGCGTCGCCGTGTCCCTGATTTGTACACCAGAGCAGTTTGCCGTTATCATCAATACAGGTAGAGCCTGTGATTATTTCCTGTTTGCCGTCTCCGTCAACATCGGCAGGCATACTGTTATGGTTTCCGTCGCCGTAGCCTAAAGAACTGCTGCTTGTGCCTGTATCGAACATCCACAGCTTTTTAAGTTTTTTGTTCTCAACTGTATAAGCAGTAGCTGTCATACGTCCGTAATAGCCGCGTCCTGTTACAACGCACGGGTGAACTCCGTCAAGGTATGCCACAGTTCCCCAGAAGCGGTCTACACGATTGGTTTTATCACTGCTTTTTCCCCATTTTGTCGGGTCCCCTCTCCCCGGCTCATAATCAATGGTATCAAGAACCGCTCCTGTCTGACCGTCAAAGAGAGTGTAGTATTCAGGACCGGTATAAATAAAGCCGTTGCCGTCACGATAAACCTTGGAGCTGTCACCTATTGCTTTTCCGGTACCGTCAACAGTTCCGTCAGCAGTCTTGCAGCACATTTCAGCTTTGCCGTCGAGGTCGAAATCCGCTACATAAAACTGTGTGTAATGCGCACCCGCACGAATATTGTACCCTAAATCTATGCGCCACAGTCTTGTTCCGTCAAGACGAATACAGTCAATGTATACTTTTTCTGTCTGTCCCTTCTGCGAATTATCCTTTGAATTTGAAGGATCCCATTTAAGAAACAGTTCATACTGTCGGTCGCCGTCAACATCTCCTACTGACATATCATTCGGACTGTAGGTAACTCCAGAAGCTGTGGGAGGATTCAGCGGAATGTCAAAATAAGCATTGTCTGATGTCAGTCTGCAGTTTTCTGATGAAACCAGTTTTCCACCCGAATACGCATCAACACGGTATTTTGAAGATGCACTGCCGCTTTTATCCAGATAGCAGGTTGCATTTCCGGACTCGCTGGTATAAATCAGAGTACCGTCACGATAAAGTTTGAAAACCGCATTGTCGTCATCGTTGGCAAGCCAGCGCCAGCTTACAAGCATTCCGGAACCAGTGTTTATTGCTGAAATTCCTCTGTCAAGATATTCAAGATTAATTTGTCCGGCAGCCGCAATTTTTTCTACGCTGTTAATGTAAGAAAAAGATGAAGTGCCCATAACCAGTGCCGCTGTAAAAACTGCAAGACGCTTAAAGAATTTTTTCATTTTATTCAAGTCCTTTCTGTCACTTACTGTTCAAATTTTTCAATCTGTCCTAAAAGGAACTTCTGCAAAAGAAGGTAATCAGCTGTATTACGGGCTCCGTCGCCGTTAATGTCAGCATTGGCAAGTGCAGTACCTTCAAGAGTCATGTTTCCAAGGATAAACTGTCTGTACACTGCCAAATCAAACACATCGATTCGTTCGTCACGGTTCAGATCTCCGGGTACGATTTTCTCTTCGGCAGCAAGTACGATATAGTTCACAACGCCGCTTGCCTGACCGTTGGCTCCGAGGGTTATTGTTTCATTTGCTTTCAGCTCCTTTGAATACATTTCAAAGGTGATTCCATTAGTGGTTCTGATAGTATCCGATTCCTTTTTCCAGCCATTTACCCATGACGGGACTGCGATAATCCTGCTGTCGAAACCGACATAAACCGTGATATTCTCTGCCGCTGTCAGTTCTGCCTGCTGCTTGTCGGAATTTTTGGAATCGCATGGTGTAAGAACCAGTTCAGCGCCCATGTATTTATCCGGAACTTCTGAAAAAGCTGACTTTTCAATATCTCTGTCCCCGAAAACCTTATCACCGGTTTCAAGACTTGTATCTATCCCCCAGCTGCTGTAATAGGCTGTATCCAGCACTTCTATACTTTTTATGAGTTTTCCTGTTATCGGGTCACGAGTGATGTTGCCGTTATATTCAACAGGGTCCCCCGCAAGTTCATTGAGATACATTTCAAGGTTTGTGTAATCATCTGCGGAAAGTGAAACTATTGCTCCGTCGGAACCGTCATTGGGATTCAGTCCGTGTTCACTTTCCCATGCGTCCGGCATTCCGTCCTGGTCAGTGTCCTTAGGGGTTGTACCGCCCTTGAATGTACTGTTTGTCGGATATCCTCTCACATCAGTCTGGCTGTCAATGATACCCTGAAGATTATCCTTGCTGCCTGTGTATGTATAAGTTCCGTTCTTTACTTCTTTCAGATAGCGGCTGTCAATATAGTCAAATCCCGGTTTGTTTGCTCCGGCACTTGTGATTACTGAATTATATGCATCTTCCGCAGACTGAGTATTGACATAGGATTCAAAGAAAGGTGTGTCGCTTCGTACATCTGCATCTGTTGAATTTTTGCCGCCGGAAACGGCTTTTCCCATTGCCCACGCATCATCCGTGGCTCTCAACAGCTGATTCCCATTTATATCCGTCATAATGTTTCCGGAAACATACATTTTCTGCATATCGCTTGTATTCAGTTCATTTCCGTCAATGGAAACTATGTGCATATCTGTATTGCTGACAGGTCCTGCCTTGTAGTAATTATTTACGAAATTAACTCTTCGTGCACCGCCGTCAGTGGTTCTGTCTTTCCAGTTATAGACAACATTGTTTCGGATATCAAGCTGACCGCCGTATGTTACAGCGTCCTGTTCCATCGCTCCTGCCAGCGACCAGTTTCTGCCTGTGTTGTGAATAAGAAGATTGTGGTGGAAACTGCCTGTGTAACCGCTGATAGACGCAGCAAATGCATGACGCTCAACGTCTGTACGGTCGTCTGCATTGTAATGCACGGAGTTGTTCAGTGATTCGCCTATGATATTCCACTGGAATGTAAGATTAGCCGCACTTCGTGATGAGAAACCCTCGTCAGTTCCCCAGGAGATAGAGCAATGGTCAACAATGGAATTATTACAGCTGCTCATACCCATACCGCCCATTGACTTTCCGCTGACATCTCCTACACGGGTTCTTATATCTCTGATAACTACATCTTTTGAACCCATTGCACCGAAAGTATAATTGATAAGTGTTATACCGTCACCGGGAGCAGTCTGTCCGGCAACATAAACATCTCCGCCGTCGTCCGGGATACACAGAACACTGTTGAGAGAAATAACGCCGCCGACGTCAAACACGATTGTTCTTGCACCTTTCAGAGTTTCAAGTCCGTAACGGAGAGAGCCCTCTCCCGAATCGTTGAGATTGGTTACATGGTAGACATAACCACCTCTGCCGCCCCTTGCAAAACGTCCGTAGCCTTCGGCTGTCGGGAATGAAAGACGGTTAATCTGGAATGAGTAAACAGCGCCTTTGACTGTACCGCTGCTGTTTACCTCGTCAACACGCCAGTAATATGTCGGAATAGATGAATAGCTGTCGTCAAGAGTGTACTTTGTGGCAGTCTGATTGCCCTTGAATTCCTTTGAATTGCGGTCAGCATTGAAAACATCGCTGTAGCTTGTTCCTATATAAACATCATGGGACTGTGCGTTCTTTCCTGCTGTCCATGAAAGACCCTGTGACGCATCAAGGTGAGCGCACTGGTCGTCCGGATACATTTTTGATACACCGTTTACAGGGTCACTGCCGTCAAGTTCAAAGGCGTTGAGCCATGCAACGTCCTGCCTGCCGCCGCCCTCGGGAGTAATCAGTATAGTAACGCTGCTGCCGCTCCATGTAACATAGGAAATACCTGCGTCGTTTTCATCCTTGACATTTGTAGGACAGTTCACACCCGAAAGTACTTTTTTGCCGTTGACAGAAATACTTAAACTGCTGTTTGTGTAACCGTCAGTATTGCAATGCCACATCTGCAGAGAGTGGTTTCCGTTTGAAAGTCCATTTATTTCCAGCTTGAGAACACCGCCGTTGTCACCGTCCTTTATCTTGGCGCCGTCCATTGTCAGATACGGATATTCAAGACTTTGCAGCTGTAACTTTTTGTTGTTGGCACCAGTTACATCTCCCCCTGCACTTCCGCCGTTGGACAGCGTGAAAGTGACGCCGTTCACCTGATATGAAGGAGATGCTCCCTCAACAAGTATCCAGTTGTTGGCATTTCTTGCATAGGACGCTTTTCGTCCGTCGTTCTTGTTAATGTCAACACGAATTCGTGAACCGGTGTCAGCTGCCTGCGCTGTAAACGGAACTGACGGCGAATCACTGAATGTGATTCCCGAACAGCTTGCAATAACTGCTATTGCAGCGGCTAATGCGGCAATTTTTTTTGTTCGTCTGAACATGAATTAATCCCCCTTAAAAATTGCTTTTTTATTTTTATTATAGCAAAGATATGATTAAAGTTCAATAACATAAATGAACTAATTGATGATTTTTTTAATTTATCATTAATACTAAGCGGGTGAACAGAAAGGATTTATCAGATTGCTTCACTTCAGATGTTTATAAACGTCATAAAAAATGATACTTTTTGCACAATTTACAGTTCACATTTTGAAAAAATATATTAGATTCAATGCAGAAATATACATCAGAAAATAACTGACACAACAAAAAACAGACAATGTGTAAAGAAAAAGCTGCCGACTTGTACAGCCGACAGCTTATGAGAAAGTATTAGAGCGAATTCACACCTGCATGATTTTTAACCTTTTAATTGGGATATAGATACATGATTAGATTCTTTCAGGCAATTCCGATGGTTTTAATGCAATAATTTTACTGTTTTTGAATATTTTCGCCGAATGTGACATTTTCAAGTGCAGTACAATTTTCAAAAGCCCTTTCCCCTATAACCTCAGCGTTTATGCTTACATCGGTCAGATTACGGCAAGGACTGAACGAACACTCTGATAAAGTCAGCTCAGGACAGTCAATACTGATTTCTTTGAGTGAATCACAATATGCAAAAGCACAGCCGCCAATGTATTTTAAGCTTTGAGGGAAATTGACGTTTTCGAGGTATTCACATTCAATGAACGCACCATAATCAATAAACTCAATAGTTTCCGGAAGAACAACTCCTGTCATACAAGCACCCTTACAGCACAATAAACTGTCTGATAGGATTGTCTGACTTCAAATCATAGTTTTTGATTTATTAGTCAAAATCTGTGTCGAATTTTTTTAAAGCAGAAAGATATAACCAAGATTGCTTTTCAGCTTAGATGTTATAACAACAGCATACATCTCATAAGACATAAATCAAAAACATTGATAATGCCGTCATTATTTACATCTCCCAGTTCCCAGTCGGTAAGTTCTCCGGCATTGACAAGATATTTTTTCATCATGACGATGTCAGAAATACCCAATACGCCGTTGCTGTTCACATCACCTCTGACAGTGACATTCAGATACACGTTCTGGGAATAAACCCGGCCATTGTCGTTATAAACAGTACAGCTTAATTTTTTGTTGTCAAACCAGCCACTGACATTTCTGATAACCAGTGTATCGGTATTTTCGCCGCTTATATCATAATATTGCTTTAAATCTTCCCATGAATAAGGCTGTTCGGACTCATCATCTGCATCGCAGATATACCAGACATATCTTGTGGCATTTTCTGCCTTGATTTTGAATACAACCTCGTCACCGGCAAAAGCATCAACAGATTCCGGCTGTCTTTCAATATAAGGGCGATTGCTTTTGATTCTCAGATAGGATTTGCCAAAGTAATCCGCCTTTGTGTTTATGTCAACGGCTACACCGTCGTCAGTAACAGTACAGCCCTCGCCGCCGTTTACCAGATAATTTGCCAGTGTAAAGCTGTGACTTGATTCGACTATATCGTAATAAGCGGTAATACCCTTGTTTCC
>JALEVO010000037.1 GCA_022788225.1 Oscillospiraceae bacterium
CTTTGAGCCGTCCCCTTTGTCATATATCACCTTTTTAGCTATGGTCTGACCCTCTGTGTTAGTGTAAATGTGTTCACGGAGTTTTGTCCATGGCTGGGATTTCGGCGAACGGTTGTTAAAGAAGTCACCCTCTTTAAGTCCGGAGGCTGACGCTATAGCACTGAATGTACACCCTTTTTTACAGTCTGTAAGTATTTTTCCGTCTGCCTCGTGTATGTAGAGGTGCTGCTTATCGTCCCCACACGCCGGACAGTTTGCACGATATTCGTCACCGCTTTTTTCTACATTGCGAAAATGTGTCAGAATTTCTGTTAATTCCAAACTATCACCGCCTTAAAGCCTGACCGGAATCGGCTGAATGCCACCGCTTGTGTCAGCTTGCTCCTCATTGCTGATAACAGCATTTTCAAAGTAATCATTAAGGCTCTGAATGTTTACCAGTATCTTTGAGTTTGGGGAATTGCTCACCCTCGCGGCTTTAACCTTGCCCTCTAAAGCAAGAGTTCTGACAAGGTGTTTAGGCAGTCCGAACAGAGCCGCCGCCTCTTTTATTCCCTCCATGCGGACTATGGGGGAATCGGTTATTTCGTCAAGTTTGTTGCTTTTGTTGAAAATAATTTCAGACATTTTTTATTCCTTTCTTCTTGCTCCAGCTCCAAAATTATGATATAATGGAGCTGGCAAGTATTTTTAGTGTGTTTTTATATATTTGCTTTCAACGTCTTTGCTATGGCAGTAGCAAGGGCGTTATTTTTTGCCACCCACATAGGCTTTCAACTCCTTTCAATGCTTTTCACTAATAGGCTGAAACCCTGCTGTTTTTGCATGATAATGTACAAATAAGAGGAGAATAATTTTCAGAATCGTCATTTTGTACAGCTTTTGGCAGAAAGTTTGTCTATTATGCCCTTGACTTCATTGACTTCACTTTCATTAAATGGCTTTCTTAATCTGCGTGAAAAGCCGCTGTCCGGCATTTTCATTGCGTCAGCAACTTATCAGAAAATGAAAAAAATTACTGGAAATGAAGATTACCCACAATATTTAAAGGACGGTTTATTACAGGCGTTAATTAACAAATTCAGTAATTATATAGTCAAAGACGGTGAAATCATTGATATTGATTATTTTGATATAATAACCGACTGTGACAATCCGCCGTTTTAAAGGAGCGTGAACAGAATGCCCACAATAACCCCACGAAAGAATAAATCCGGCGAAATAATCTCCTACACCATAAGGGTATACCACGGCTATGACAGCAAGGGCAAGCGGCTTAAACCCTACACCATGACCTACAAGCCAGCTCCCGGAATGACAGCCAAACAGATTGACCAGGAACTGCAGAAGATATCCCTTGACTTTGAGGAACGCTGTCAAAAGGGTATTGCCGGAAACGCTGAGAAGATAACGCTTGAAGAGTTTGCAAAGGTGTACCTTGATGCCAAAGCGAAAACACTTTCACCCAGCACACACGACTTTTACGAAAGAGCCATTGAAACAAAAATACTTCCGGCACTCGGATTCCATAAAGTGAATCAGATTAAGCCGGCGCACATTCAGGCTTTTATCAATCAGCTTTGCGGACTTTCAAAGCAAAAGCGTGACGGTTCACAGGACACAGAACCGCTGAAAGCAGCTACAGTACGCAGATATTTAACAGTTGTACAGTCGATTTTTAAACTGGCAGTAAAGCAAAATATAATAGAGAGTAGTCCGGCAAAAGCTGAACTGCTTGAAATCCCCAGAGTTGTAACCCCTAAGATAGAAATTTTCACCAAACAAGAGGCGGCAGAAATGTTGTCACTTCTGGAGCTTGAAGATTTACAGTTTCAGGTGTTCATACAGCTTGCAATTATGACCGGCGCACGCAGGGGAGAGCTTACAGCACTTAAATTCAGCGATTTTGACTATGTAAACAATAAAGTCACCATTGAGAGGGCGGCGGTAAAGCTTAAAGGCAAGCCTACTCAGATAAAAGCACCAAAGGACTATGAAGTCAGAACCGTTGCTGTCAATCCTTACTGCATTGACCTTGTAAAACTGCTCAGAGCCGAAAAGGACAGGCAAGCGGAACGGCTGGGCAGTCAGTGGCATGAAAACGACTGGCTGTTTACACAGGATAACGGAGAAATCATGAACCCTCAGACACCAACAAAGCAATTTTCCAAATTCCTTGACCGAAACGGATTGAAACACCGCAAACTGCACAGCCTCAGACACACTTCTGCAACATTGCTGTTGTATGGAGGCGTGAACATCAAACAGGTACAGGAACGCCTGGGGCATGGGGATATAACTACTACTAACAAATATCTGCATTATATTTCAGAGGCAGACGAACAGGCGGCTAATGTTTTACAGGATATGCTTATCACTCACAAGACCAAAGAGAAAAAACACGCATAAAATAACAAAGGAGCAGGATTGCTGAATTGATAGCTTTCCTACTCCTATTCTTTTATTATATGGCTGTAACTTTCAGCCGTTTTTAATTGTTTTTTGTTTTAATGGCGCACTAATGGCGCACTACGACATGACGAAATAAAAAATACGCCGCTTACAATTTCTCACAAACGGCGTATCTACGGTATTTAAACTGGTCTGAGTGACGGGACTTGAACCCACGGCCTCTACCACCCCAAGGTAGCGCGCTACCATCTGCGCCACACCCAGACATTCAACAATATAGATTATATCACAGAAATAAATATTTGTCAAGAGCGATATAAAAAAATTCGGATACCACAAAAATGATACCCGAAACAGACTTTTGCTGCTGACAATTGTATTATCTTTATTATATCGGAACAATTCAATAAAAGTTTCTTTAAAATATAATTCATTGACATTGAGAATATTTTTAAACATTATGGATAAGCTAAACGAAATTTCAATCTGTTTTCATCATATATTTAACAGTATACACCAGTTCAGCGTCCTCATTTCCTTTGCCGTTTCTGAAAAAGGACAAACGACTTTCTAAATAGCTAATATTTTTCTGAACGATTCACTGCCGACTCCTAAAGCAACATGACCTTTGTACGAAATTGATACAGGTATATTTTTTGAATGCGTCATTCACACATATAAAATACACAGGATTAATAAAATACAGCAGACTAAAAACAGAAGTTTCAGAAATAAAAGTCCATGCGCATAATTCCATTCCGGAGATAAATACAGATAATGCATACACGACAACATTGTTTTTGCTGCAAAGACATATAACAGCAAAAACCATACCTATGATCCATAATATGAAAACTTTTGTCAGATAATAGATTATCAGGTATGAAAGAACATTCAGGTGCAGGTTACAGGAAATGAATCCGGATACCGACTGTATCGGGCGCAGCAGATCACCAAAACCATAATATACCAGACCGAGCAGAACATTTTCACAATAAAAAAACGTTACAATAATTAAAGATAAAATAAGTATTACCAGCGACTGATTGCAGGCAAGGACAGAGCGTCCGTTTGATGCTGAGCGTATCAGTGGGGTAATACCGCACTCCTTATCACGGACAATAAGATATATTGCTGTAATAAACAGTAAAAACACACACATTATATCAGTAATTTTACTGTCCGTTACAAGAAGTATTCCTTCTGAAATATCAAATACCGGCTTTACATCGTCCATATCAGAATATGCCGCAGCCGTTTTCTGATTACTTTTATATGCGAAGGAATTTTTATCAATATTAAATATATTGCTCCCGGACGATTTAGCAACAGATTCGATATAATCAGCATATCCGGTTATATTTTCAAGCTGTTTCTGAAATTCTGAAAGTAGTTCATAACGTGGCATAATATCAGATTTTTCAATATTTTCTGTATTGCCCCATTATGTGTCAAGCTTATGTTGTATATAATCAAGTTTTTCATTATCCGGCATATCCTTGATTTCATCATAAAGTGAAGTATAATCTGACGGGGAATTCATAGATTCATTTTGCTGTTTTATTATTATATAGCCATTTATTATAAGCAGAACAGCAGTAATAAGCCAGAAAGGACGCCATGACAAAATCTTTCTTAATTCAAAGTGAAAAATCCTCATTGTTGCTTTCATCTCCTTTTTCACCATAATACTGCAAATATAAATTCTCAAGATTTTTTTGCTCCGCATTAACGTTATTTATCAAATCGGAAACTTTTCCCTCAGCAATCAGTTCACCTTCCTTTATCATTATAATTTTGTCAGCGATATCTTCAATGTCTGAGGTAATATGAGTTGCAATCAAAATAATCTTGTCATTACCCAGATCATTTATTAAATTACGTATTATAACTCTCTGTCTTGGATCAAGTCCGGCAGTAGGTTCGTCCATTATGATTAATTTTGGATTTCCAAGCAGTGAAGCTGCAATCAGAACCCTCTGCTTCATACCGCCTGAAAAGCCTCCTATTTTTTTATCTGTACAATCAGACAATTCACCCTTGCTCAGTAAATCTTTTATTTCAGTCATTGCCTGTTTTTGGGGAACACCTTTTAAAGAGGCTATGTATCCTAAAAATCTTCCTGCGGTAACTGTCGGGTATATTTCCTGCTGCTGCGGCATATAACCTAAATTCTTTCTGTAGCTTCTGCCAAGTTTTTGCGTATCTGAACCATTCCACAGTATTTCACCGCTGCCCTTGTCCGGTGATATGTTGTTAGTGATGAGATTCATTTCCTTCAAACCGTTTTATAATAAAACGATTCAAAATTATAATTTACTGCATAAAGAAAATTTTTTTGCTTTCATCTATAAGCCTTGTCACCAGCATCACTAAAGAAACGGAAAGCAAAGTGACCCGACCGGATATTCATTAAAATCAAACTTGACTTCGCATATTTTTATCGGGTTGTGCTTTATGAAAAATCATACCCGGAAAATAAAAAAAGACCGCTTTGTTTAGTATCACGATTTCGTGATATCAGACAAAACGATCTTTGAAACTATTTATACTTCTATAATATATGAAAAAAGGCATATCTGAGAACATCTTTCTCAAAAAATGCCTTGAAATCCCGATATTTTACTTTGTTGAGGGTTCAATTTCTTCCTCGTTAAAACGCTTAAAAGCATCTACAGTTTTTAACCTGATTTTTTGCCCTCTAAAACGCAATAAGGCTCGTAGTTGTTGTACAAAAAAATCGTGTTTACTTAAAAGTAAACACGAATATGCTCTACCGGGAGCACCCGGCTGTCATGCAACTATAAAATAGATGAATAGTAACTGGTCGAGCAATAAAAAAACCGGATTCCACGAAATGAAATCCGATTTATCCTGTGCGGTCATGCACTGGTGCGCCAGGAGGGACTCGAACCCCCGACCTACTGGTTCGTAGCCAGTCACTCTATCCAGCTGAGCTACTGGCGCACTTCATAAAGCTTTATTATTATATCACAGGATTTTCTGCTTGTCAAGTATTTTTTCAAAATTTCTGAATTTTTTTCAAAACATGGCACTATTTGAAAAAAACTGTTGCTATTTTCCTGTAAATTGTATATAATTAATATAAGTATGATTTTTTATGGAGGTAAACCATGACTAAGGCTGAATTGTTTTTTAATGAAATGAAAAATAAAAAATGTGCTGTTATCGGCGTAGGAGTTTCAAATACTGATTTGATAAAACTGTTTCTTAAAAAGGGTATTGCAGTAACCGTATGTGACAGAAAGGATAAGGACGCTCTGGGGAATACCTATGACGAACTGAAAGGTCTGGGAGCAGAATTTATTCTGGGGGACGGCTATCTTGATACTCTGACGGACTTCGACTTTATTGTAAGAGCGCCGGGAATGTACTTCAATAATCCCGCACTGAAAAGTGCAAGGGACAAAGGTGTTGCCGTGACTTCGGAAATGGAGCTGTTTTTCGACCTGTGCCCATGTAAGATATATGCAGTAACCGGTTCTGACGGCAAAACCACTACCACAACTATCATCTCCGACCTCCTTGCCCGTTCCGGAAAAAAGGTGTATAAAGGGGGAAATATCGGAAAGGCGCTTATGCCCCTTATTGAGGAAATTTCCGAAGAGGACGCCGCTGTTGTTGAGCTTTCAAGCTTTCAGCTTATCTCAATGAGAAAATCACCGGACGTTGCGGTTATCACAAATATTGCTCCCAACCACCTTGACGTACACGGCACAATGGAAGAGTATATCGACAGCAAGAAAAACCTTATTCTTCACCAGAACGCTTTCAGCAAAACAGTACTTAACCTTGACAACGATATAACAAACGGTCTTTCTGATATCGTAAGGGGCAGACTTGTGAAGTTTTCAAGAAAAGCAGTTCCGGAATGCGGTGCGTATCTGGACAGCGAGGGATTCCTCTGTTACAATACCTACGGCAAATCCGAGCGTATCATTCACAAGGATGACATAAGAATCCCGGGTATCCACAACGTTGAAAACTACCTTGCGGCAATCAGCGCAGTATGGGGAGAGGTTTCTCCTGAAATTATTGCGGAAACTGCTAAAACCTTCGGGGGCGTCGAACACCGTATCGAATTTGTAAGAGAGCTTGACGGCGTTAAGTGGTACAACGACAGTATTGCCACAAGTCCTACAAGAGTTCTTGCCGGACTTAACTCTTTTAATCAGAAGCTTATCGTCATTGCCGGCGGGTACGACAAGAAGATACCATTTGAGCCTATGGCAGATACTGTAAACGAAAAGGTCAAGGTGCTTATCCTCATGGGGGTTACTGCTGAAAAGATTGAAAAGGCAGTTATCGGTTCTGCAAAATACAGTCCGGAGAATTTGAAAATCGTTCACGTTTCATCTATGGAGGAGGCTGTTTCAAAGGCAAGGGAAATTGCACAGAATGGCGATATCGTAACACTTTCTCCTGCCTGCGCAAGCTTTGACCTCTACCCGAATTTTGAGGCAAGAGGTATACACTTCAAAAACCTTGTAAAGGAGCTTTCTTAATGGATATTAAAGAAATACTTTCAAGGCTGTCAATGGCTGACGGCGTTTCCGGAGATGAAAAAAATGCCGCAGAAACTGCCCTTGAACTGTTAAGTCAGTATACTGACAACTGCTGTATCAAAAACGGCAATGTTTACGGCTATTTCGGCGACAACTCAAAGTATGAAAACCGCATAATGATTGACGCCCACATCGACCAGATTGGTCTTATTGTTACGGATATTACTGAAAACGGTTTTGTGAGATTTTCCAACGTAGGCGGAGTTGACAGACGTCTTCTTCCGGCACAGCAGGTTGTTATCCACGGCAAGGAAAAGGTGACTGGCACAGTCTGCTCTGTACCGCCCCATCTTTCGGGGGGAGAAAAGGGCAAGGCTTCAAAAATTGAGGACCTGCTTATTGATACAGGCATGAGCCGTGAGGACACTCTCTCGAAAATTTCAAGAGGGGATAAAATCACATTCAAGACAACATTCCGTGAGCTTTTAAACAACGAAGTGACCGGCAGTGCACTTGACGACAGGTGCGGGGTTGCGGCAGTACTCTATGCACTTGAACTTTTAAAGGACACTAAGCTTGACGGGGGGCTTACCGTTGTATTTTCCACACAGGAGGAACTGGGGGAGAGAGGCGCTAAAATCGCCGCCTATGACGTAAATCCGGCAATCGCCCTTGCTGTTGACGTAAGCTTTGCCTATACCTCCGGCGACTGCGAATATAAATGCGGAAAGCTGGGAAAGGGTCCTATGATAGGTGTTTCACCGTCACTCTCAAAGAATCTTTCGGACGAGATAATCAGGATATGCAAAGAGAATGAGATACCGTACCAGATTGAAGTCATGAACGGTCTTACTTCCACCAACGCAGACCAGTTCAGCGTAAACAGAAACGGCTGTATGGCAGGAACGATATCCATACCCCTTAAATATATGCACACGCCCTCCGAGATAATAAAAATTGAGGACGTGGAGAATACCGGCAGACTGCTTGCCGCAATGCTTAAAAACGGAGGTAACTGCTGATGTTTGAACATCTGAAAACACTTTGCGAACTTAACGGAACTTCCGGACGTGAAGATAAAGTCCGTGAATATATCATAGAGCAAATAAAGGACAAGGCAGGGTATTCCGTGGACAAGCTGGGTAATATCATTGCTTTCAAAAAGGGAAACGCAGTCCCGAAAAACAAGATAATGCTTGACGCTCACATGGACGAAGTAGGGCTTATCGTAACGTCAGTGCAGCCGGACGGCACTCTCACCTTTGCCGAAGTCGGCGGTATCGACCCGTCTGTTGTGATAGGCAGACAGGTCACGGTAAATGGCTTGTATGGAATAGTCGGCGCAAAGGCTGTTCATAATCTCTCCGCTGATGAACGTGAAAAAGCGCCGGAAATGGACACCCTCTATATAGACATCGGCGCCGCGGACAGGGAAGAAGCTGAAAAGTACGTTTCCCCCGGTGACTGTGCATATTTTGTATCGGAATATACTGAAATGGGAAATGATACTATTTTAGCAAAAGCCATTGACGACCGTTTCGGCTGTGCGCTGATGATTGACATGATTCAGAGCGACCTGCCCTATGATATGTACTTCACCTTTACGGTACAGGAGGAAATCGGGCTTAGAGGGGCAAAAGCGGCGGCTTATACTGTGAATCCGGATATAGCCATAGTCATTGAATCCACAACCGCTGCGGATATCGACAGCGTACCCGAAGCTAAACAGGTGTGTCACCTCGGCAAGGGCGCAGTTGTGTCGTTTATGGACAGAAGCACCATGTATGACAAACAGCTTTATGATATTGCCTTTGAGCAGTCTGCGGAGAAGAACATTCCCTGCCAGACCAAGACAACCATTGCCGGAGGGAACAACAGCGGAGCGATACACACTTCAAGGGGCGGTATTAGAACAATAGCTGTTTCTGCGCCCTGTAGGTATCTCCATTCGCCGTCATGCGTTGTGAACAAAAACGACCTTAAAGCCTGCTATGACATGGTAAATGCAATAATCGAAAAGGCAGCTGATATGGAGATATGATAAAAGAGATAAACAGTGCACAGGAAATTTCAGCTGATTTTCTTGTACAGACCTGCTGCGGACGGCGTATTCTGTCCTATTTCAATGCCTATGGTACAGGCTATGACTTCTGCCGTTTTTTCAAAAGCGGCGAAAGCGTGGTACTGATAATAAATTCCACCATGCTTATCTGCGGCGAAACCTTTGACCCAGAGGAAATAAACATTTTTGTGGATATGCACAAGCCTTTCCGAATTGAGGGAAATCAGAGGGTTATCGGCATGATAAAAAACGGCGGATATGTTTCACTTCACAGGACGACTTTTCAGCTTGTTTCCGGAGAGAATCCCGTGCCGGAAGACGAAAAGGACATTGATTTTTCCCCCAGGCTTGACGATGTGTACAGCATTTTAAACGAGGGTTTTCCAAATCTGTCGGATTACCCTCTTTGGCTTGCGGACACCTCCCACAGGGTAAGGCACGGAATAAGCCGTGTTATGACCTATAAATCGTGTACCACAGCGTCAATATCCTATGACATAAATGATTTTGTTTTGGTATCACAGGTGGCAACAAGGGTTTCAGCAAGAGGGAGCGGCTACGCAAGACGTTTCCTTATATGGCTTGCCGGATACCTTGAAAAGCAGGGTAAGACAGCCGTTTTGTACGCTCTTGACATAAGGGAGAGCTTTTACAGGGAGATAGGCTTCAGGGCAGTTGGAGAGGAATTTGTCCTTGAAAAGGCGAAAGACAATAACGAAAATATCCTGAAAGGAAAATTACAGTATAATGATTAATGATTTTTTTAAATTCAGTCCAAAGCTTATAGAGCTTGCGGGAAAAGCGGAGAAGATGTGCGATTTCAGCCGTACTGACGACATAAAGGAATATAACGGGGCAAAGGTTTTGTCAGCTTTTATTGAAAACCGTGTAAGTGAGCAGTGCTTTTATGGCAGCAGCGGCTATGGTTACGGTGATATCGGCAGGGAAGTGCTGGATAAGGTCTATGCGCAGGTTTTCGGTACTGAAGACGCCCTTGTAAGACATAACTTTGTATCTGGTACTCATGCCCTTTCAACGGCGCTGTGGGGCGTTCTCAGAAAGGGTGACAGACTGCTTTCACTGACTGGTACTCCCTACGATACCCTTGAAGAGGTAATCGGAATAAGAGGTGAAAAGGGGAATGGTTCACTGACAGATTACGGAATTGAGTATGACGAGGTGAGCCTTAAACCGGACGGTACTCCCGATTACGACCAGATAACCCGGAAAGCCGCAGGAGCAAAAGTGGCTTACATACAGCGTTCAAGAGGCTATTCACTGCGTCCGGCGTTTACTGTTTCTGACATAGAAAAGATGTGCGAGGCGGTGAGAAAAACCAACCCTGACGCCGTTATTATGGTGGATAACTGTTACGGCGAATTTGTGGAGAAGAAAGAGCCTACCCAGTGCGGGGCGGATATTATAATCGGTTCACTCATAAAGAATCCGGGTGGCGGAATAGCACAGACAGGCGGCTATATTGCCGGAAGAAAGGACC
Organism: Oscillospiraceae bacterium; assembly: GCA_022788225.1. Taxonomy (GTDB): domain Bacteria; phylum Bacillota; class Clostridia; order Oscillospirales; family Ruminococcaceae; genus Porcipelethomonas. The sequence goes on from JALEVO010000037.1 coordinate 10,499, forward strand.
TTATCGAACTTTGTTCCTACCGTCTTACCTGCGTAGGCATGGGCAAGGAAGTGGGCTGTACACTTTCCCATAACAAGGAGATGTTCATGGGTCTTTTCATGGCTCCTGACGTGGTTGCAAATGCCAAGAAAACTGCGGATTTTGCGGCGGCACTTTTCAGTCTTTTAGGCTTTGAATGCTATCCGTCAGCGGAGGAAACAAGAGGGGACATTATCACAGTTGTAAAGCTTGGCGACCCCGAACTGCTTAAAGCATTCTGCTGCGGAATACAGAAAGGCGCACCGGTGGATTCTTTTGTAACACCTGAACCATGGGATATGCCGGGTTATGAAAGTCAGGTAATAATGGCTGCCGGAGCTTTCAATATGGGCGCATCAATTGAGCTTTCCGCAGATGCACCGCTAAGAGAGCCATACGCTGCATGGATGCAGGGGGGAATCACCTACACAAGCGGCAAAACAGGAGTTATGCTGGCAGCACAGGAAATGCTTGACAGAGGACTTATAACTTTGGAATAAAAATTCTGAAATCCAACATATTACAAAAAAACCGGAAAATTTCTTAAAAATAATAAAAAAAGATTACAGAAATAATACAATTAGGAAATGAAACGGTAATTAATCGCCGCAGATATTGACAACTAACCGGATAACTGATAAAATAATTTATGATGTGAATTTTACTGAATAATTAACGGAGGTCAGCAATGGTTGAACAAAAACTGTGCATGGGGTGCATGGAAAATAAGGGTTCGGCAAGAGTCTGCCCGAACTGCGGATATGTGGAAAATACCCCGTCCCTTCCGTCTTATATAATACCCGGAACTGTAATACATGAAAGATATCTTGTGGGAAAGCTTTTAAATGCCAATGGTCAGGGTGCTACCTATATAGCCTATGACACGGCGGTAAGCTGCAAGGTACTTCTTAATGAATATATGCCGCAGGGACTTTGCGTCCGTGTAAAAGGCAAGCCTACCATAAGCGTAAATTACAATAATCTTGCTCAGTATAAGGCGCTAATGGCTGAATATACTGAACTTAACAAGTCACTGGCAAAGATGAGAAGTCTTAGCAGTCATCTTTCACCGACCCTTGACCTGTTTTCTGAAAACAATACCACATACGCTGTCTACGAATATATTGACGGCGTAAGACTTGTTGACTATCTCAAAGAAAATGCCGGAGAACTTAGCTGGAGCGAGGTTTCAGCAATGTTTCCTCCGTTGTTTACGACTCTTAGCCTTGTACATAATGCAGGAGTTATCCACAGAGGAATAAGTCCTGATACGATTTATGTAACCTGCAAGGGTGAACTCAAGCTGACTGATTTCTGCATTTCAGCAGTCAGAACAGCCAATACAGAACTTAAAAACGAGATTTTTTCCGGCTATGCCGCACCTGAACAGTATTCAGCCGCAAGCCGTCAGGGAACATGGACTGATGTTTACGGAATCTGCGCTGTTTTGTACAGAATACTGACAGGTTCAAAGCCAGATGCCGCAAATATCCGTATGGAGAGGGATAATCTTTACACTCCGCAGGAACTGAATCCAAATATACCAAAGCACGTTTCAGATGTTATCATGAGGGGTATGTATCTTGTGGGAGATGAGAGAATCCAGACCATAACCGAGCTGGTTACTGCTTTGTTTGACCAGCCGGCAGTGGGAATAGGACAGACCCAGACAATTACTATTTCACGAAACGGCATTTATGAAAATCAGGATTATAATGACGGCTATCAGCAATACGGTGATTATGACAATTATGACGATTATGATGATTACGATGACTATGACGATTATGACGACGATGGAGAAGTAGAGGGAAGTGACGAAGAAACCTCAACTATTGACAGAATAAAAATTCCGGTTATAATCGGCGTACTGCTTGTTGCAATCATTCTTGTAATTATCGTTATTTTAATGAAACTGTTTACTGCTGACGACACCAGCCGCCTGCACGAAACATATTCAAGCATTGAGAGTTCTGTAAGTGATAACATTGTTGATATCACCGAAGAGGAAACTGAAGAAACCGAAAAGGCAAAAGCTGAAAACAAAATGCCTGATCTTATAGGTCAGAAGTATGAGGATATCAAATCAAAAATCGAAGAGAAGTATAAAATCAAAATTGATGCTGAATTTGAATACAATGCTGAATATCAGGAAGGTCTGATTTTCTGGCAGGAAGTTGAAAAAGGCAAGAAGATAAAGGAAGATCAGAAAATTAAAATTAAGGTCAGCAAGGGTGCTGAAAAAGTTGAAGTTCCTGATTTTGACGGAATGAAGTTTGACGAGTATGTTGAATTGCTGAATGAACTTGGCATTGAATATACCGAAGTTTCTGAAATTAATGAGGAATTTGAAAACGACTATGTAACTAAGGTAAGTCCGAAACCGGGAAAAGAAATAAATATAACAGACGGTGAAACACTTACTGTTTATTACGCTAAGAATCCTGAAAAGACTGAACCGCCAACTGAAGAACCAACCGAAGCACCTGAACCAGAACCGGAAACTGAAGCACCAACTGAAGCTGAACCGGAAACAGATGCTCCTGCACCGGAAGAATCAAAACCGGAAGTTATAATAGAATAAAAGAGTCTGAATACAGAACCGTGTAAATGGCAATAATACCCACAGAAAAATCTGGAGGTAAATTGTTATGAAAAGAGAACACGGTTTAAGCGAAAAGGAAATGGAACTTGTAAAACTGCTTATGGCAGACTGCCACAGCACA
>JALEVO010000062.1 GCA_022788225.1 Oscillospiraceae bacterium
CCATTTTATAAAGAAACTGAAAAAATCCGGAATGCACTAAAAAAGTTGTGCAATTCCGGATAATGTACAGATAAATTAAAGAGTAACGATTTCGCCCTCAAGACCGTTAAATGCGCTTACAGCATTTGATTCGTCAGTGTCGATATGCATAGCAGGGGAATATTTTTCAGAAACTCTTACAACAACATCGCCTAAAACAGCCTTTCTGCCGTCAGTATCAAGCTTTACCCAGACGATATCCTTATCCTTTACATTCATTTCAGCTGCTGTTTCTGGAGTAAGATGAATATGACGCTTTGCAATGATAACGCCCTGACTGATTTCAACTTCACCTGCAGGACCTACAATCTTGCAGGCACCAGAACCAGCAACATCGCCTGATTCTCTGATAGGAGCAGTAATACCGATTGAACGTGCGTCAGTTGCAGAAAGTTCAACCTGAGTTTCAGGACGAACAGGACCTAAGATAGATACGTTTGGCATTTCCTTTTTAGGTCCAACGATTGTGACTCTTTCTTCACAGGCAAACTGTCCCGGCTGTGAGAGGTCCTTTTTATTTGTAAGTTTAGCGTCCTTTCCGAAAAGGATTTCAAGATGTTCCTGAGAAAGATGAACGTGTCTTGCAGAAGTTTCAACAATAAATTTTTTTGACATAGTAATCAAAGCCTTTCTGCCGCAAATGCGGACTTGAATTTTCTTTTATTATTATTTTACTACTTTTTTCGATGTACGTCAAGGTAAATTTATGAAAAAAACTGTACAAAGTGTTTTTTATCTGCACCTGAATATGCTAATAATGGGAAAGCATCATAAAAAACTGTTTTGCACCAATTTTTCCGAAAATACATAAAATGTAGAGTAAAACAAAATAAACGGAGGAATTAAGATGGTAAAACAGGTTTATTATTTAGGCGGAACATCACCGTCGGGATTCTGCTCAAAATTCATAGAACAGATAAAACAACCGGGATTTTACACCTACATACTCAAAGGCGGACCAGGTACAGGAAAATCTACACTGATGAAAAAAGTTGCCGAGGCTTTCAGTGACCACCCCATATCTCTCTATTACTGTTCTTCTGATATACGTTCACTTGACGCAGTAGTGATAGAGGATAAAAAGCTTATCGTTGTTGACGGCACAGCGCCACACGTCTTTGAAGCATACTATCCGGGAGCGTCACAGGAGGTAGTGAATCTCGGCGAGTTCTGGGATAGTGAAATACTCAGAAAACATTCGGCGGCTATACACTATCTTTTTGACGAGAACCTGAAATACCATGCAAGAGTGCGCTGTTATATAAAAGCACTTGCGTCCCTGAACGCTGATATTTATTCTATCGGTGACGACGCCCTGAACCGTGAGAAGCTTGACGGATATATTTCAAGACTTTGCAGAAAAGCGGCAGGAAAAAAGCAGTCTGATGAAAAAGGTAAGATAAGCTTTAAACAGCTTTCAGCCTTCACTACTGAAAATTACTCCACCAAGCCTTTAAACGGTGATTACAGCGTATATCTTCTGCGTGACGAATATTTTGCCGGCAGCGACTATTTTCTGAGGAATGTTGCTGATTATCTCGTTAATCAGGGCTGTGATGTAACAGTAAGTGAATGTACCATGCACCACACTCCGGTTTTTGAGCACGTTTTCTGCGAATCTGCCGGAATAGCTTTCATGACATCAAACTTCCTGAACCGTCTTGAAGACCCGTCTGCGGCGGCAGTCAACTTCGGACGCTTTTACGATAAGGAAATAATTTCTGCCAAGAAACAGCGGCTTTCATTTGACCGGAAAGCAGTGCTTGAACTTTCAAAAGAGGCAGCAGACACTCTTTCTACAGCCCTTGCAGTTCATGACGAACTTGAAAAGAACTATATAAACGCCATAGATTTCAAAAAACTTGGCAGCTTTACTGACAAATTCATTAAATCATTGAAAACTAAATAAAAACCTGTGAAAGTTTCGCCGGCTATTTGTCAGGCGAAGCTTTTGCTTTTGAAATGATATCTGCAATTTCATCACGATTTTTAAAAGCATTCTGTGCAAATCTGAGATTATTCTGATATTTTTTCATTTTATCACTGTCAGACATATTGGCAAAATAATCAGTTCCACTTAAAATGTCAAAGAGATATCTTGCAGAAAGCTCTGCTGAAACAGCAATAATGCCAAATACCGCTTCCTCAGTATCCAGTGCATTGTACTCGCTGAAATACCCTTCAGAAAAGCTTTCAAGCATTTTTATATCAGTCTCAAAGTATTGCGTCACACACGCAGACCTTACAGCGTCGCCGAAATCAAAAGCCGTATATCCCGCCATGACTGTATCATAATCAATGAGAGTTTCCGGCAGAAGAGTCTGAGGGTCAATAAGAACATTCGCCCATTTCACATCATTGTGAACAAGACGGGGAGGGGAGAGCAGCTTTTCAGAACATATAATGAATTCAAGCAAGCTGCGGAAAGCACTTTGCTGAGCTACTGTCACACCGTCACAGCTAAGAACGGCCAAGATATTTTTTTCAATGTTATGAAAATCCGGAATTGTCATGTAGAGACGGGAAATATCCGCTGATTCAGTATATCTGTGAAATTCTCCCAGCAGACTGCCAAACGTCCTTACAGACCTGCAATCCGGAGGCAGACTGATACTTTCAATGTATCGGTAAACACGCCAGAAACCGTTTTTCAGGAAATAATTCCGGTTTTCTGCTTTGAGATATTCAGGAAATTTTCTGCTGCCATATTTTCCTTCAGCCTGTAAGCCGTGTTTAATAAGCTGCTGTGCATAGTCAATATTGTGCATTACTTTCTGAGGTTCCCTGAAAACATCAGAATTTATTTTCTGGAGAATAAATATACCGTCGTCTGAATAAATTTTATATGTATCATTTATATGACCTGCTGTAATACGCTCATAACGAATAACAGTGGAGGTTATTCCGAATGCATAAAGAATGCTGGATATATCTTGCATATTATTTTCCTTTCAAAAAAAGTTATGATATAATCATAACAGATAAATTTTGTTATTTCAATAGTTGCAGAAAAATAAAATGAGTGTTATAATAAGTATGGAGTAAAAATTCAGAAAGGTGAAGATGATTATGTCATGTTTTGGTAAAATCGGAAATTCAATTTCTTCTAAAAGTAAGGAACTTTCCCAGAAAGCAAAAGCTTTTTCAGAAACAAGTTCACTAAAAAATATTCTTAAGGCTGAACAGAGTAAACTTGATACAAATTACAAAATGATCGGCAAGCTTTATTTTGAAAAATACGGCGAATGTCCTGCAGAGGAATTTGCAGAATCAGTAGATGCGGTTAAAGAGTCACTTAATAAGATTTCTGAAACACAGGAGCAGATTGAA
>JALEVO010000065.1 GCA_022788225.1 Oscillospiraceae bacterium
ATTCAGACACTTGTTTTTTTCTGCGGATCCCCCGCTATTTTAAGCTTTTCAGCTTAAATTCTTTATCATTTTCCGAGTTCTGTAATGGCGATTAATGAAGCAACATAGTTCATAAGCAGTGAACTGTCATCACCGTTTATAACGTTGTTTCTTACACAGTCCGCATTAGCTTTTGCTTCGTCAGTGAGAGGTGCAGCTTCCTTGTTAAGCAGATATACATTCAGCTTAACAACGTCTGCTACTGATACGTCACCGTCAAGGTTAACGTCGCCATACTTGGAACCAACGCCGATTATTTCTGTTGGTGCCTGTGTAGGTGCATCTGTTGGTGCATCTGTCGGTGCATCTGTTGGTGCATCTGTTGGTGCATCAGTCGGGTCTGTTGGAGTAACTGTTCCAAGAACACTTACACTACCGTCAGTAAATGTTGGTGTGTAAACTGTTGTTGTTTCATCAGCTGCCATATAGCCGAATACAACTGTTGAGTTTGTTGTAGATGAACCTGGTGTTACTGCTCTGTCAACCGGCACAACCTTGAAAACGGCTTCTGAACCTGCAGCTGCATCAGCATTGACTGTACCTGAGATGTTAAGGAATGTTCCTGTACCATTCAGGAAGTATGTGGAATCAGTTGTACCCAATGCATACATTACGCTGATGACACCTGTTTCAATGTTACATTCAAACGGTCCAGGCAGTGTTCCTTCAACAGAAGTTACATCCTTAGCAAGTGAGCCAAGAGTTACCTCATCAATTGTTACCAATGATGAATCATAAGAAATTCCGAAATCACAGGCATTGATACCTGTTGACGGAATATTTGTAAGATCAAGGGTAAGTTCAAAGCTTTCGCCTGCTGCTGCCTCTGCCTTGCTGATGTCTACGCTGAAGCTGTCAGCAGCTGTTACGACTGCAGATGCTGAAACTGATGCTAATGTCATAGCAGCAACAAGACCTGCAATCATTCTTTTTGTTTTCATTTGCGTTTTCCTCCTTTTCTAAATAAGCATTTTTCTATAACAAGGGAATAATTGACTGTACATTCCCTATATTATATTCAACGCTGTGAACTTAAACGATTATAATTTATTCACATTATAATTATAAGTTAAAGTCACACCAAAGTCAATAGTTTGCACCACTTTTTGTATGGTTTTATAAAATAAAACTGCCGGAATTGTTGAATATAATGAATAAACCGCCGGCGGAATTGCTTTTCAACAATTTCCACAATATTTCTTCAACATGTTTTTTCAAAATATCATAATTATTCCAAGTGTGCAACATCTATATTATAGACTATACTTATGAAAATGTCAAGAGGAAAGTTAAACAAATAAAAAAATTATTTGAACTCATCACTTTTGTATCATTATACACCAAAATTCCCCTGCTGTAAAGCCTTTTATTTTTTATTTAATCATCTTTGTTCAGTTTTGATAAATCGTAACTTTGTGCCTTTAAAGTTTTTTGTACTTTAATACAGCCCTTTTGTATTTTTTCTGAACTTCTGGACAATGATATTATCAGTAACCGCTGTAAATGGAGGTGCATTATGAAACCAACCCGACTGAAAAACCAGACCGTTATCCCGGATCTGTCTGAAAATTTACGCAAAATAAAGGATATTGCAGGCGGCAGTTCCGACCTGCTGATAAACGAAATCGAGATATGCGGCATAAAGGTTGCCCTTATGTGCTGTGAGGGAATGCTTTCAACATCGACTATTACCGAGCTTATTCTTCACCCTCTCATGAATATAAAGCTTGAAAACCCAAGTCCTGCGGCACTGCTCAGCCATATCGAAACGAGGATGCTCCTTTCTGTGGACCGTCCTGTTGCCTACAACTACGAGGACTTCTTCCGTCTTCTGAATTCCGGCTTTGCAATGCTTGCCGCCGACGGTCAGGACAGGATACTTGCTTTCGGCGTTCAGGGGTACGATAAAAAGGGTATCGACGAGCCTTCGGGCGAAAACAACATAACCGGCTCCCATGACGGTTTCATGGAAGTCATACGTTCAAATATGTCCCTTATCAGACGGCGCATGAAGTCACCTGTACTGGTGCAGAAGCTTTTCGTTATGGGTGACAAGAGCCAGACTGATATGTGCATCTGCTATATGTCAGACAGAGTCCCCTCTTCCCTTGTGGAAAAAATCATGGACTCCATTGAAAAAATGGACCTTGAATCAGTCCTGTCCACCGGATATGTGCAGCCATTTATCGAACCGGACAAGAAAAGGCTTTTCAGCTCTGTGGGGCGTACCGAACGTCCGGACGTGCTGTGCTCCAAGCTGATTGAGGGAAGAGTTGCCATACTGGTTGACGGTAACCCCTTTGCCCTTATCATACCCAAGCTGTGGAGTGACGATTTCCAGACTGTTGACGACTACAACTTCAAGCCCTATTTTGCCACATTTATACGCTGGCTGAAATATGCGGCATTTCTCATATCAATACTGCTCCCCTCTGTTTATGTTGCAATTGCCATGCACCACCCGGAACTTTTAAACAGTACCCTCCTGCTGATACTGGCTGAATCCGAGCAGAACGCTCCTTTCTCCATAATTGCCGAAACTGTTGGGGTACTGCTGATGTACGAAATAATAAAAGAGGCGGGTCTGCGTCTGCCAAAGGCTGTGGGCGGGGCTGTCAGTATTGTTGGGGGACTTATTATCGGTGACGCCGCTGTGAACTCCGGTCTTATCAGCACACCCCTGCTGACTGTTGCCGCACTTTCCGTTGTAAGCGGATTTGTTGTCCCCGACCTTTCACAGGCAATGACCGTTCTGCGCATCGTCTTTATAATCTGCGGCGGAATATGGGGCATTTTCGGCATAAGCCTTTTTGGTGCGGCTGTACTTTTTAATATGTGCGCTACCGGTGACTACGGTTTCCCATACACCGCCCCTATCTCGCCTTTCAAGGCAAAAACTATGGGGGATATTGCAGTAAGGGAAGGGTTCAGAAAAATGCAGAACAACGATTTCACAGTGGAGGAGCTACATGAATAAGATATCAAATGCACAGCTTTTCTCTGTACTTTTCAGTGTAAAAGCTTTCAGTCTGATTTGTTCGGGCGTTACCGCCGACGCCTCACAGATGGCAGGTACGGCAATTTCCATTGTGGCACAATTTCTTCTTGCCATACCTATGATAATGCTTTACCGCCGCAGTGGGTTCAGTCTGCAAAAAGAAATGCTTTTCGGAAAATTCGGCAAACTGCTTTACGCTCTCTTCTTTATTATATGGGGAGCAGTTTCGTTTAATCGTTTATGGGGAGTGAGCAAAAGCGTCTACTTCCCCGTAGACAGCAGTCTTGCCTGTTCGGTGATACTCGCCGCTGTCTGCCTTTACTGTGCGTCAATGAAATTCAGTGCGCTTTCACGCTCATCACTTATTATTTCTGGAATATTTATTTTTACTGTGGCTGTACTGATTCTCGGCGCCTATTCCAAAGCCGACCTTGCCAACTACATTCCGGCGACCGACTTCGGAAGTGTGATAAACAATGCCGTCAGACACTTCTGTTCATCTGGCGAACTTGTAATGCTCTTTATGCTCCTTGAATTTTCACCTGCCGAAAGACACAAGGGAGTAACCGCATTTTTTATCGGTTCGCTGATTCTGACAGAGCTTATATACATTATAGAAATAACCGTTCTGGGAAAAATCATAAATTTGACCGACTTCCCATTCTTCACAGCCGGGGCATTTTCACAGCCTTTCAGCATACAGCGTGCAGACTCCCTTTACATGATAGCATTCACACTTCTGTGCGTACTGACAGTAACACTCCAGCTTGTGCTGACATCAGTACTTGTAAAGGAAATTATTCCGGACTTAAAATACAACACGCTTTTATCCGTCATACTCATGCTGGGTCTTTCAGCACTGCTGAATTCAACAGGCGCAGACCTTTCTCCGTTAATGGGAATACTTATTATAGTACTGTCTGTTGTTATACCTGTAATAATGCTTATAAGGAGAATTTACAATGAGAAAAAAACTGGCGCTGACAGCGGTAATGCTGCTGCTCTGCGGGTGCAGTCATAAAACCGAGGTAAGGGACAAGGGATTTGTAAGGACTATTGGCTGTGACAGCGGCAAAGTGCAGTCTGTGGCAGTACGCCTTTACGGACAGGACGAAGTCCTCTCCGGCAGCGGTGACACGATTTTTTCCGCCGTTGAAAATGCGGAAACGGCACAGGGAAAAACGCTGTTTACCGGTCACCTTGAACTGCTTGTTCTCACCCCCGCAGAAATAAAGGACAAGCTTTCCGTTATGATAAAAAACAACCGCATTTCTCCCTCCTGTTCACTGATTATTACTGCCGGAAGTGCCGCTGATACCGTAAAAAGCTATGAAGAGGAGGAACTTTCTGACATTCTCGAAAGCAGCAGCCGAAAGGGGAAAATCGTCACAAAAAATATCAGCGCAGTTTTAAACGACATTTTAGAGGAGGACTCCATGGCGGCTGTACCCATTCTTGACGGCAAAAATCTCACAATGGGAGTTGTGGGCTATGATTCTCTGGTTGGGGTACTTTCAGAAGAGGAGTCGGAAGGATTAAGCTGGCTCACCGGCTCACAGCGTGACATTTATCTTCCCATAAGCTTAAACGGAAAGGCAGCAAGCTTTCATGTACGCAAAAGCAGTACAAGGCTTACTGCCGAGGCTGACGGTGAGAACATCAGAATCACCACGGAAATAAAAATAAACGGCAGCTGCATTGAGGAAAACACAGACGAATCCGGGTCCTCAAAAGCAGCTGCGGAAAAAATATCGGGACTTTGCTCCAAAGCTATTTCCAAAACCGTTACAGGCATGAACGCCGATGTTCTGGGTATTGAAAAGTGTATCAGGTCGGAAAATCTTGGGTCCGGCGAATCATGGAAAGAAATTATACCCAGACTGCAGTTTTATTACAGTATTAAAATTGCACAATAAGCATCCCCCGGCAAAGCCGGGGGTTTTTCCGTAAACGCCCCATAGGGGCTCAGAATACAAGCCACGCCTTGAAAGGCGTACCAACACGGATCGCATGCGGCTACGTTATCCTGCGTGTTTGTTACTGCTTACCCGT
>JALEVO010000097.1 GCA_022788225.1 Oscillospiraceae bacterium
CAGCAGCATCAGTTGTTGAAGCTCCATCAACCATGGAAATGAGTCTTAAGGCTGAAAAATCATCATTTACAATGGATGAAGTCAAGGCTGGAACAGCTAAGACAACAGTTTCACTGTACGTAGATAAGCTTGAAGATGCCGAGAAGTTAACCCTTATTATGGCTGGATTTAAGGCAAGTGACAGCAATATTAAACTTTCAAATATTGCCTTTACAGAGAAGCAGCCAGGTCTTTCTTTCTATGGCGCAACTGAAAAGTATAACACAGCAAAGCGTCGCTATAGTGCATATTCAAGTGATGAAGCAAACATGAATTTCATCATTCAGAATGATCCAAAGACATATCTCGTACTTGAAAATCCAGATGTATCAATTGTTACATTTGATGTAGAATTCCCAACAACAATGGCTGAAGGTACATACACAATCGGATTTAATTCAGAATATACTGCAATTAAGTCAAGTGCGCCATTTGTTGATAAAAGTGATCCGGAATACGGAACAATCATTACAGATTATACAAAGTCAGTAATGAACAATTCAAATGGTCTCAAGCCTGCTACAATCACTCTTGGTGCAGCAGCGCCAACAACAGAACCACCTGCAACTGAAGCTACAGAAGACACAACAAAGGAAAAAATCTTTGATGGTGAGATTAAGTTCTGGGCTGACAAGGTAGAAGCTAAGGCAGGCGAAACAGTAGAAGTTAATCTTTATGCTGATGCTGACCTCAATGGCGACGGCACAGTAATGGGAGTTGAATCAAGAGCTGTTTTTGATACTGCAAAGCTTACAATTGAAAACATGGAACAGGATTTCGGTTTTGAAGCAAAGGCTACACTTGAACCAAACGTAGGTGCATATGTAATCGCTTCAACAGGCGAGGCAATTACAAATGATCCTGAATCACCATTTGCAATAATCAAATTTAAGGTTTCTGCAGATGCAAAGGTTGGCGATGTGTACGAGATCGGTTTCGCAGGTTGTAATGACCACGCTGAACCAATTGCTCAGAAGGAACAGTTCAGCGATTATGAAACATACTACAAGCCAGTAATCGAAAATGGTTCAATCACAATTGTTGGTGATGCAACAGAGCCAACAGATCCACCTGCAACTGAAGCTACAGAAGACACAACAAAGGAAAAAATCTTTGATGGCGAGATTAAGTTCTGGGCTGACAAGGTAGAAGCTAAGCCAGGCGAAACAGTAGAAGTTAATCTTTATGCTGATGCTGACCTCAATGGCGACGGCACAGTAATGGGAGTTGAAGCAAGAGCTGTTTTTGATACTGCAAAGCTTACAATTGAAAACATGGAACAGGATTTCGGTTTTGAAGCAAAGGCTACACTCGAACCAAACGTAGGTGCATATGTAATCGCTTCAACAGGCGAGGCAATTACAAATGATCCTGAATCACCATTTGCAATAATCACATTTAAGGTTTCTGCAGATGCCAAGGTTGGCGATGTATACGAGATCGGTTTCGCAGGTTGTAATGATCACGCTGAACCAATCGCTCAGAAGGAACAGTTCAGCGATTACGAAACATACTACAAGCCAGTAATCGAAAATGGTTCAATCACAATTGTTGGTGATGCAACAGAAGAAACAGATCCACCTGCAACAACAGTTACAACACCAGCACCTGCAACTACAGTTTCTACTACAGTTGCAACAACACCAGCACCTGCAACAACAGTTAAGACAGATGCTCCAAGCACAGATGTAAGCATTGTAACATCAATCAGCGTTGTTGAAGTAACATCAATCAGTGTTGTTGAAGTAACATCAATCAAGGAAGTTGAAGTAACATCAATCAAGGAAATTGAAGTTACAAAGCCAGTTGAAGTTGAAGTTACAAAGATTGTTGAAGTAACAACAATTGTTCCATATCCAGGCACAGTTATTGCTACTGTAACATCTATCGTACCTGTTGAAGTAACATCAATTAAGGAAGTAGAAGTTACAAAGCCAGTTGAAGTAACATCAATCAAGGAAATTGAAGTTACAAAGCCAGTTGAAGTAGAAGTTACAAAGATTGTTGAAGTAACAACAATTGTTCCATATCCAGGCACAGTTATTGCTACTGTAACATCTATCGTACCTGTTGAAGTAACATCCATTAAGGAAGTTGAAGTTACATCTATCAAGGAAGTTGAAGTTACAAATGTTGTAACAGTAACATCTATCGTTGAAGTTCCAATTACAGTTGTAACAACAACAACTGCAGGCGGTTCTGGTACTTACACATTTGAAACAAATTACAATAATGACGCTGACCAGGATCAGTGGTATCATTCAGATAACGTTGAGTTCTTCAAGGACGGTATCGTTATTAAGGATGCAGAAGGCAACGATGTAACAGCTGATGCTGAAATCAAGTTTGCTACAACTCCTGGTGAAGTTTACGACGGTAAGACATTTGATTACGAAGTTGACTTCACAGCTGAAATCAACGGTGTAACACTTACAGGCACAATCCCAGTTAAGATTGGTCCTCGTGGTGATTCTAACATGAGCGGTGGAAAGAGTGCTGATATCTATGATGCTATTATCATAGCTAAGTTCATCCTTCCTAAGCCAGCAGCTGATATCCCAGAGGGTTCATTCCAGGAATTCCTCGCTGACAACAACGAAGACGGTATTGTAAATATCTACGATGCAATCAACGTTGCTAAGCTCATTCTCCCAGCAAACAATGGTGATTGGAGCAAGGTAAGCAAGGATTATTCAAAGTGGATTTTAGACTAATTTAAAGTCTTAAATCATAAATTAACTTAGTTTGTTTTCGCATGAGCCGGAACAAGTCCGGCTTATGCTTAACAAATATAGAAAAGAAAGGAAAAATTTAAAATGAAGAAGAATGTATTTTCAAGAACAATCGCAGTACTGGCTTCTATGACAGTACTTGGTGCAGCATCAATGCTCTCTGCAAGTGCAGAAGGTATCCAGATTGCTTCTGTTGAAGGCGCAGCTGGTGAAACAGTTACTATGCCTATCTCATTAGTTGACATCAGCAGCTCAATGGGTTGTGTAGTTTCTGTAACATATCCAGAGGCTCTCGAAGTTGCTACAGCACTTCCAAACAACATGGCTGCTCAGGAAGCTGCATCTAACGGTGACGGCACAGCTACAGTAGCTGCAACATTCGTTGCTCCTGCTGGTCTTGCAACAGACTTCACATCAATGTCATTCGTTATCCCAGCAGACGCTGAAGATGGTACAGTATATGATATCACTCTCGCAGTTGATCAGCTCGATAACGGTGGAACATTCGTTGAAAACCCTGAAGCTCTTGGCGGCACAATCACAGTTGTTAACCCAACAGATGAGCCAACAGACGAGCCAACAGATGCACCTACAGATGCACCTACAGACGCTCCAACAGAGGCAGCTACAACAGTTGCAACAACAGCTAAGCCAGCTGCAACAGGTTCACCTAAGACAGGTACAGCAGGCGTAGCAGTAGCAGTTGCTGGTCTCGTAACAGCTGGTGCAACAGCAGTTGTTCTGAAGAAGAAGCACTAATTCTTGATTAGTTGTTAATTTTTCATAAAATTCTCCCCTTGTTTCAAGGGGAGTTTTTTTATTTCCGAATATAGCAAAAAGGATACCCTTGATAAACTAAAGGGTATCCTTTTGTTATTTTAGTCTTTTTTTTCCTTTGGAACAAAGTTGACTCCGCCCCAGCCGTCAATATTGGCTCGGCGCATTGCACCAAAAAGGCGGTCGGTAAAACCGTTATCCTCACGCTCCATCTGAAGAATAAAGTTTTTGGTTTTTTCACGGTTTGTATGCCCGTCTGCTGGGCATTTGGATTTAACAACATTTAAGGTGTTTTTCAAAGCCGCTTTTCTGATTTCTTTTTCCGGAGCAAAAACAAGTGGTCTTATAAGTGTAAGGTCTTTGCGGGAAAGATAGCTTTTGGGTGAAAAACAGCCAATTCGTCCCTCTGTAAATAAATTCATAATGAAAGTTTCAACAGCGTCATTGTAATGATGCCCAAGGGCAATTTTGTTGCAGCCATATTCCTTGGCAGCGTCGTGCAGTGCACCTCTCCTCATTCTTGCACACAGACTGCACGGGTGCGCCTCTTTCCTGACATCAAAAACAATTTCTCCTATATGGGTAGGGATAAGGTGATATTCAATGCCATGCTCACTGCACATTTCAGCAACAGCTGAATAGTCACCGGGAACACCGTTAAACTGCGGGTCAAGAGTAATACCAACAATTCTGTAATCGATCCCGATAAAACGCTGAAGAAGAGCAAGACCTTTCAGCAGAACAAGACTGTCCTTTCCCCCGGAAATACCAACAGCAACGGAATCCCCGTCTGAAATAAGGTCAAACTCCTGAATAGCTTTTCTCATGTAACCTAAAATTTTCTGCATAACATCCTCCTGTACAATATGTATATATTATACAATATTTTCAGGAATTTTTCAATTAGACTTGAAAAAATAATGAATTTATTATATACTAATTAATATGAGGAAGTGAGGGTTGAATTAATGAAGAACATGAATGACGTTCTGCGGGATATTGGCTCACAGGCGTATGATGAACAGCTGGAGCAGATATATGGTGCAGAAAGTCTGACGTATCAAAGGCAACGATATATCAGAGCGGTTAATGAATTTGAAAATGAATTCGGCACAGACCGAAATATCAGTATTTTTTCTGCGCCGGCAAGGACTGAAATATGCGGAAATCACACTGACCATCAGCTGGGAAATGTGCTTTCTGCCAGTGTAAGCATGGATATTATTTGTATTGTGTCACCAAACAATGACGGAGTGATACGAGTTAAGTCCAAAGGTTTTCCAATGGATGAAATAGCAGTTTCGCTGACTTGCAAGAGGGACCCCAATGAATATTCGCCGCTTGGAAATTTTGTCATAGCCGACCTTGACCCTTATCAATCGGAGGAATATAAATCAATAGCACTTATAAGGGGTATTGCCGCACGGCTTTATCTCATGGGTATTCCGCTGAAGGGTTTTGACTGCTATACAACATCTGATATTATCAGTGGTGTGGGACTTTCTTCGTCGGGTGCATTTGAGGTTCTGATTGGCAGCATTATGAACTGTCTTCTTGCTGACGGTCGTATTTCTCTTCAGGGCATAGCGGAAATCGGAAAATTTGCCGAGAATTACTATTATAAAAAGCCCTGCGGTCTTATGGACCAGATTACTTCAGCAATGGGCGGAGTGTTATGGATAGATTTTTATGACAGTGATATGCCTTTTATAACAAAGGTTGATTTTGATCTGGAAAATTCGGGTTACACCCTTTGCATAGTTGAAAGCGGCGCTGCCGGGGGTGTATATGAAGCAGAATACAAGGCTATACACAAGGAAATGGTTTCGGCAGCAAACTTTTTTGGAAAAAATATCTTGTCGAGGGTTGACGAGGAGGAGTTCCTGACTTATATTGACGATGTCAGAAAACGCTGCGGTGACCGTGCAGTTCTGAGAGCATGGCATTTTTTTGAGGAGGATAAACGTGCGATAAAATGCGCAAGGTGTCTGCAAAAGAAAAAAATGCCTGAATTTCTGAATGAAATCAACAAATCAGGCAAATCATCTTTTATGTACCTGCAAAATGCTTATACGTCAGACAGTTCAGCAAGTCAGCCGCTGTCAGTGGCTTTTGCTTTGTGTGACCACCTTCTGGGGGACAGAGGTGCTTTTCGTGTGCACGGAGGAGGTTTCGGAGGTACTGTTCAGGCGTTTGTACCCAATGATATGCTTGACGATTTCAAAAATGGAATTGAAAAAATGCTGGGCGAGGGTAAATGTCATGTTTTAAATATACGGCATAAAGGCTGTGTTGAAATAGGAGGAAATTATGTGTAAAATTTTAGTAACCGGAGGCGCCGGATTTATCGGCAGTCATACCTGTGTTGAACTTCTGGAATCAGGATATGAGGTTATAATAATGGATAATCTCTGCAATTCCAAGGAGGAGAGCGTTAACAGAATTGAGCAGATAACAGGCAAAAAGGTTAAGTTTTATAAAACGGATATGCTTGATCTTGACGGTATAGCAGAGATTTTCGAGAAAAACGAGATATCAGCTGTTATCCATTTTGCCGGACTCAAAGCTGTTGGCGAATCTGTTGAAAAACCTCTGGAGTATTACCACAACAATATAACCGGAACTATCAATCTGCTAAGGGTAATGAAGAGATACGGTTGTAAAACTATAGTATTTTCGTCTTCAGCCACAGTTTACGGCGTAAACAATCAGGCACCGTACACAGAGGATATGCCTACTTCTGCAACCAATCCGTATGGCTATACAAAGGTAATGATAGAGCAGATACTGAAAGACCTGACCGTTCCCGATGACGAATGGAGCGTTGCGGCACTTAGATATTTCAATCCTATCGGTGCCCACAAGAGCGGTCTTATAGGAGAAGACCCTAATGGAATCCCTAACAATCTTGTGCCGTATATTGCGCAGGTTGCTTCAGGCAGACTGGAAAAACTGAAAGTTTTCGGAAATGACTACGACACTCCGGACGGTACAGGCGTGAGAGATTACATCCACGTTGTTGACCTTGCAAAGGGGCACATTTCAGCATTGAAATATGCTCTTGACCACAAGGGATTTACACCGGTAAATCTGGGTACAGGAAAGGGTTCAAGTGTACTTGACGTTGTAAAGGCGTATGAAAAAGCCAGCGGAAAGGAAATACCAGTTGAGATAACAGAAAGACGTGCCGGAGATATTGCGACGTCATATGCTGATACTTCCCTTGCTAAAAAGCTGCTGGGCTGGGAGGCAGAGCTTGACCTTGACGATATGTGCCGTGACAGCTGGAATTTCACAGTTAATAATCCGGAAGGACTGTAATTTCGGATAAAATAAAATATGAGGGTATAAAATTTATGAGAAAACACATTGATATTGAGGGAATGAGCTGTGAGCACTGTGCCAATGCAGTAAAGTCAGCGCTTGAAGAGCTTGGCGCAGTTGATATTACAGTTGATTACCTTGCAGGCTATGCCAATGCGGAAATTGACGCAGAGAATGACGAGATAATAGAAAAGATTGCTGATGAGGGTTTTGAAGTTGAAAAAATAGTTGACCTTCATGGTGAATGATCTGAAAGATTTGCTCCCGGTTACGGGAGCATTTTTTTATTTCACGGCAGTATTTGTCATAAATTACTGTTTTTCGACAGCTTTGAAAGATAATTTTTTTATGATATTGACAGAAAAGGAAATATTAGTTATAATTATATAAAGAGCAATTATTTTAAAAGTTAAAAAAATGACTTTTGTGCCGCTACAGATTTTTTCCGCAGAGAATGAGGTAAAAGATAAATGGGGATATTTGATTTTTCAAGACCTGATAATTACAGCAAAATAAGCGAGGAATGGCAGATTTTTGAGAGTGTTTTTCCTGACACCGGTGCGTTTAAATACCTTTCTGCCAGAAAAACCGCATATCTTGACGATAATACATACAGGATTTTAAGACTTTCCAAAAAATCAGAGGACGGTTCGCTTTCTGATAAGGATTTTTTTGATATTCTCCGAAAAATAACTGTTGAACCTGTTTATAACAAGCGTCATATCTATAACTATCGCTGTGGAAACGAATGCTTCTGGGTAAAACTCAGCATGATTGAAAAGAACGGACAATGGCTGGGCTTTATCAAGGACATGACCTCCATGATGCAGGAGATATCTTTTTCTGAGTCTTTCAGTATTCTGAATTCTGTCACAAAGCTTAACAATCGTGAAGCTTTCCTTGAGGAACTGAGAATACTTTCAGAAACAAAGGATATAAAGCAGGGCTGTCTTGCGACGTTCCATATTAACGGAATTAACCAGATGAACAAAATTTTGGGTATAGACAACAGCAAAAAGTGCATTTCATGTGTTTCAAGAACAGTTTCCCATTTTATTTCCGAGGACGTTATCATAGGCTCAACGCCCTATTATGAGTTCCTTGTATTCTTTAAAAATAAAACCGAGCAGGAGTCTGTTGAACTGATAAAGCAGATTGCAGACGCAGTCCATGAAACCAGAGTTACTGACGATTTCGGCGAAGCGCTGATACCGGGCAGTGACGAAAGGCTTTCACTTAACTGCGGCTACTGTATGTATCCGGAGGACTCGCAGGACTTCAACAAGCTTGTTAACTATTCCGGCTTTGCACTTTATGAGATACTGGAAAATACCACAGGTATGATAAAGCGGTTTGAAAGAAAGACCTACGAAAAGGAAAGGGAATTTTACACAGACGCACAGATATTCTGCAAGATAATAGACGATAATCTTTTTGAATATCATATGCAGCCGATAGTTGACGCCAAAACTGGCGTGGTTTACGGCTATGAGGCACTTATGAGGACAACAGGAAACAAGTATCTCAATCCTTTCCAGATGCTTGAAATTGCCAAAAAGCAGAAAAGGACCTATGATATTGAAAAGAAAACATTTTTCAATGTTATGAAAATACTTAAAGACAACATTGAAATGTTTGAGGATAAAAAGCTTTTCATAAACAGCATTCCTGACCATATGCTTAATGATGATGATTTTACCGAACTTTATAACCTTTACGGCGAACTTATGGATAAGGTTGTGGTTGAAATTACGGAACAGGCTGATTTGTCAGACAGTTTTCTTGAAAAGCTTAACCGCAGAAGAGAAAAGACAGGTTTTAAGATAGCCTTTGACGATTATGGAACGGGCTATTCTAATACTGCAAATCTTATAAGATATAATCCGGAATATATTAAAATTGACCGTTCCCTTATAACGGATATCGACAGGGATATCAAGAAACAGCAGCTGGTGTCAGCTGTTGCTGGCTTTGCGGAGGAAAACGGCATAAAGATACTTGCCGAGGGAATTGAAACCTCGTCAGAGCTTTCAACGGTTATAAACCTTGGTGTGGATTTGATTCAGGGATACTACACTTCACGTCCAAAGCCGTTTATACTTTATGAGATATCACGGGATGTTAAGGACGAGATTATAAATGTCAATGCCCAGATAGGGCAGGTTTCACATCCGCTTTGTGTGGCTGATGATGTGGACAGCATAAGACTTGAAAATGTTGACAGCAAGGCTTACAATGAAATACTTGTGCGCCGCAGCAGCGTCAGAGTCAACGGAGAGGGCTGTGTCTTTGAGATGGGTATTTCTATAGACAGCGGTGTAAACTGCGCTATGACCCTTGAAAATGTGCATATAAAGCGCAGAAAGGAAAGTCCGGCGATTTCCCTTGGAGAAAATTCATCACTTACGCTTATTGTCAGCGGCGAAAATGAATTTGAGAGTGTGGGTATTTACGTCCCCGAAACGGCAAGCCTGAAAATTATAGGTGACGGAACGCTGAAAATCATTGCAGACGAGGACAATCCTTATGCAATAGGTGCGGACATATACAGTTCCTACGGCAATATAGATGTTGATATGACCGGAAAGCTGATTGCTGATATAAACGGCATCAGCACTGTCGGTATAGGCGGCGGCTGTAATCCTGCTGAAAGCAAAATCACTTTCAGTGCCGGCAATATAGTTATCAGCAACAGCGGAAAGTCATGTGTTTCAGTTGGAAACGCAGAGGGCAATGCTATAATTGAAATCGGCGAAAAATGTCTGGTGGAAATAGAAAATTCAAGTATAGAGAATGTTTCAATAGGAAGTATCAGAAATTCAGCGTCCATAATTTCAAATGGCAGGGTGAAAATCTCCGGTTCAGGAAGCAACGTTCTTGGAATGGGTGTTCTTGAAAACGGAACAGGCATGATTGACATAAGAAAGGCGAATATTGACATCAATTTCGGCG
The DNA here is from genome assembly GCA_022788225.1 of Oscillospiraceae bacterium. GTDB lineage: Bacteria > Bacillota > Clostridia > Oscillospirales > Ruminococcaceae > Porcipelethomonas. The sequence goes on from JALEVO010000097.1 coordinate 9,825, forward strand.
CAAGACACGCTTATTGTATCGGAACAAACGGCGGTGCAATGGAAACTCATGCTGAAAATTCTGTTATTATGCTTTCAGCCGGCGGTGTTAATGCACTGGGTATCGGTGATTACAGCGGCGGCGGAACAGTAACTCTCAACGACAATGACATTAACATAAGGCTCAACGGCGAAAAAACAATGGATATAGGTTCGCCTATGGGAACTGTTGTTAAAAGCGGCAATAAAATTGTTTCAGAAATCAATCATTAAAACGAAAAAGGCGGTACGCTTAATGCATACCGCCTTTAAATATTGCTTTATATTACTTGATAACTCTTACCTTGATAATGCCTTCAACAGCGCTGATTTTTTCAGCAACAGCGTCTGTAACGTCGCCTGCAACGTCAAGCATTGTGTAAGCGTAGTCCTTCTTGCTTGCATTTACCATGTTGTCAATGTTAAGACCTGCGTCAGCAACAGCTGATGTGATCTTTGCAATAACAGCAGGAATGTTCTTGTGGAGAACGCATATCTTTGTGCCGTTTGCGACCATTGAAGCGTTAGGATAGTTAACACTGTTTTTGATGTTGCCGTTTTCGATGTAGTCCATCAGTTCGTCAGCAGCCATAACAGCGCAGTTGTCTTCGCTCTCAGGAGTTGATGCACCAAGGTGAGGAAGAACGATAACGTTCTCAACGCCCAGAACAACGTCGTCAGCAAAGTCTGTAACATACTTTGCAACCTTGCCCTCAGCAATAGCCTTTACAACTGCCTCGCTGTTGATAAGTTCGCCTCTTGCGAGGTTGATAAGACGAACGCCGTCTTTCATCATTGCAATCTGTTCAGCGTCGATTGTGTTCTTTGTATCAGGTGTGTAAGGAACGTGGATTGAAATGTAATCACTTTCCTTGTAGATATCGTTGATATCGGCTGTTACCTTTACAGACGGTTCAAGGTGAAGCGCACCGTTTACTGAAAGGAACGGGTCGTAGCCGATAACCTTCATGCCAAGATCAACAGCAGCGTTGGCAATCTTGCCGCCGATAGCGCCCAGACCGATAATACCAAGAGTTTTGCCGAGAATTTCAGGACCGGCAAACTTAGCCTTACCGCCCTCAACTGTCTTAGGAGCGTCCGGTGTACCCTTTAAAGATGCAGCCCATGCAGCAGCCTCTGTGATTTTTCTTGATGAAAGGAGAAGTGCACAGATTGCAAGTTCCTTAACAGCGTTAGCGTTAGCGCCAGGTGTGTTGAATACGCAGATACCTGCTTCAGCGCACTTGTCAACAGGGATATTGTTTACGCCTGCGCCTGCTCTTGCGATTGCAAGGAGATCTGAACCGAATTCCATGTCGTGCATTTTAGCAGAACGAACCATAATAGCAGTCGGGTTTTCAACAGCGTCGCCGACTGTATACTTGCTGCTGTCAAATCTTGTTGTGCCCACAGCGGCAATTTTATTTAATGTGAGAATATTATACATTGTACCGTACTCCTTTATAGTATTGCTATGACAATCAGACCTTGCCTGATTGTCATAGCAATTATTTATTAAAAGTGCCATTTTGCTCGTCACCAGAGGTGACAACCGCAAAATATGGCAAATAGATTTCGGCAAGCTTTTCTTGCCTCATCTATAATTAAGCGTTTTCAGCTTCAAACTTCTTCATGAATTCAACCAGCTTTTCAACGCCCTCAATTGGCATAGCGTTGTAGATAGACGCTCTCATACCGCCGACAGTTCTGTGACCCTTGAGGTTTTCAAAACCGGCAGCCTTAGCTTCCTTAACGAACTTAGCGTCAAGTTCTTCGTTTCCTGTAACGAAAGGAACGTTCATAAGAGATCTGTCCTTCTTCTCAACAGTGCCCTTGAAAAGCTCGCTCTGGTCGAGGAAATCGTAGAGGATAGCGGCTTTCTTTTCGTTGTGAGCCTTCATAGCTTCCAGACCGCCCATCTTCTTGATCCACTTGAATACCTTGCCGCAGATGTAGATGCCGTAGCAAGGAGGTGTGTTGTAGAGTGAATCAGCGTCAGCCTGTGTTTTCCATTTGAGCATTGTAGGAGTACCCTCTAAAACATCATCTGTAATGAGGTCTTCACGGATAATTGCGATAACAACGCCGGCAGGACCAACGTTTTTCTGAACGCCGCCGTAGATTACGCCGTACTTTGTAACATCAACAGGCTCTGAGAGGAAGCATGATGAAACGTCAGCAACAAGTGTCTTGCCCTTTGTGTTCGGCAGTTCCTTGAACTTTGTGCCGTAGATTGTGTTGTTTTCGCAGATGTAAACGTAGTCTGCGTCTTCCGGAATGTCAAGGTCTGAACAGTCAGGAATGTAGGAGAAAGTCTTGTCAGCTGATGAAGCAACAGCAACAGCCTCGCCGTACTTCTGAGCCTCCTGGTAAGCCTTCTTAGCCCACTGACCAGTTACTATGTAAGCAGCCTTCTTGTTCTTCATAAGATTCATAGGAACAGCTGCAAACTGCTGTGATGCACCGCCCTGCAGGAAAAGAACCTTGTAGTTGTCAGGAATGTTCATGAGGTCACGGATATCCTTTTCGGCGTCCTTGATGATATCATCAAAAGCCTTGGAACGGTGACTCATTTCCATAACTGACATACCAGTTCCCTTGTAGTCAAGCATTTCGTCAGCTGCTTCCTTGAGAACTTCCTCTGGAAGAACAGCAGGACCTGCACTGAAATTATAAACTCTGCCCATTGTAAAAACCCTCCAAAATATATGTATTTAATTAGATAAAATTCTATACCATTATATTATACTCTTTTAATGAAAATAAGTCAATAATAAAATTGCACTAATTTGCACATTTATGTAAAAATTCCTCAGATTATTGTCTGTGGAATAAATTTTTACATGAAAAAACCGGATTTTCAGTCCATAAGACTTCTTCTTGCATAAACAGCGTCAAACACGTCAACTTTTTCGTCACCGTTAAAATCCTTTACCTCATCAGAATTATATTCACGGTTTACGAGGAATTTTACCAGTTCGCCCAGAGAAGTTTCAGTTATTTCCGGCTGGGTGCTGAAAACGTCCACAAAATCGACGGTATAGTTTACAGTCTGACTAGGCCCTGTAATTGTGACTTCAAAGCTGTCCCCAACGCTGTAGGAAATATCGTCCGGACGGAAAATGATACAGCCCTTTTTGCCGTAATTGCTGTTTTCTACGTTGAAATAGCCGTCTGCTGACGATTTTGAAAAGTTCCATGTCTTTCCGTCAGACTGCCTTGTAAGAGTAACCTCAACTGCCGAGATATCAACCGCAGTTCCCATTGAAATGCTCCATGGGTCGTCGTCCATGAAAAATTCTTCCGGCATTACCTGTGCAGGCCAGCAGACGCCGTAATACTGCGTATCTGCCCACACATTGTCAAAGGCGTACATAGCATAGTATTTTCCGACGTTTCCGAAACCAGTCTGCTCCATTGACGGGTTCAGACACCATCTTCTGTGTCCCACTCTGTCAATGTTATAGCTGTCCGAATCGCTCATCCAGCCGTAAACCACATTCTGTGCAAGAGATGAATAGCCCCAGCCCAGGTTTGAACTTGAAGCTCCTGACAGACCAAGCTCATAAAGTTCGTCCGGCATATCCGAAGGCTGTGACGGACTGTGGGAAAGCTGATTGTTTACAGCGTTAACAAGTGCCCCTGCCTGTGCCGTTTCATTGTAGCTTTCTGAAAGAGTCACTTCTCCGATTCCGGCAATAAATCTGACGGTATTGAGTGCATTCAGGGCGTTCTGCAGTGTTGCGTCACTAAGCTTTCCGGCAGAATACGGAGCATTTTGATAGTCCGGCATTTCGTCATACACAGAGGCAGAATAATTAAAGGGGTGACTGTTCATGTAATCTGCGATTTCCTGGGCTGTGCGGTACTCAACAGCAATTCCTGACGCCGCAGAAACGCTGTTTACCGGTGCTGAAACGGCAAACAGCACAGTTGAAAGCACTGCGGCAGCACATATTTTCATTTTTCTTTTCATTTTTAAAATCCTTTCTTAAAATGCAAAAAAGGCGTGAAAATCCACGCCTTTAAAAATCAGATTCCGCATTCGTCGTAATCTTTCCATTTTTCCTCATAGTTTTTGTTGCTCATCATTCTGAAAACGATGTAGGCAACTGATGCAACACCGCAGACAAGTGCAGTGAGAATCGGAATAAACAGCCAGAGATTACTTTTCTTTTTTTCTTCCATTCCAATCAGTCCTTTCAGCAATTACATTCCCATTTCTGCCTTGAGTCTTGCAAGCTCAGAATCCACCTGAGTTTCCTTTTCAAGCTTTTCAAATTCGTCAATAGTTTCGTTGTTCTGACCTGCAATTTCAGCAAAAGCCTGTGCTTCTGCCTCTTTCTGCATGATTTTTTCCTCCATGCGGTCAAACTTTTCTGACGCACTTGATGTATCGAATCCGCCTGTTGACTTTGCAAGGTTTTTCTGTGTTTCAGCCATCTGTGAACGTGCAATAAGCATAGCCTGACGGCTCTTTGCCTCTTCCAGCTTTGATTTGAGGACTTCCACCTGTGTTCTGATAGCTTCAGTCTGCTGTGAAATTGTGTCATACATTTCCTTGTATGCAGCAGCGTCCTTGTCAGCCTTTACCTTGTTTGCAAGAGCCTTTTTAGCCAGTTCCTCATCACCTGCTGCAAGAGCAGTCTTGGCTCTGTTTTCCCATTCGGACGCTGTTCTTGCTGCGTCGTCATACTGTTTCTTTGCAATGCGTTCGCTTGAAACAGCCTTGCCGAGAGCCTGTGTGGACTTGTTAAGCTCCTGCTGCATATCAATGATAATCTGTTTTACCATCTTTTCCGGATCTTCTGCCTTGTCGATAAGGTCGTTGATATTTGACTTGAGCAGATCGCCTAATCTCTGAAAAATACCCATTTTAAGTTACCTCCGTTTAATGTTTTGCGAATAAAGCCTTTATAACCAGTGCCGCACCCACAGCTACGAATCCGAACATAAGGATATAGCTGAAAAGCGACTGTGATACAAAATGAAAGCTGACGCTGTTCATGATAGACAGCAGAATTGCCAGAACGCCGATAGCAGTTACAATCCAGCCGAAAATCTTCCTTTTCATCATAAACAGCATTATTATACCGATAAGCAGAGGAATTATAATAACTCCGTTAGGCACGCCCCAGCCGCCTATGCGGTAAAAATAGCTGCCCCATGCGGTTGTCACTCTGACTGACTGAAACACCCAGAAAAGACCGCCCCCCAGCAATACCAGTCCTATAAAAAATTCAAGCAGGCTGCCTTTTCCGCTGTCTGAACTGCTGTCCGTATTGATTCTGCGGTTGGTTTTATCAATTTCAGCTGCAAGTCTGCGCTGTTCTTCTTCAAGCTGTCTGAGTTTTTTGTCCATATCAGATTCCCCCGTATAATATGTTTTAATTATAACTGATACCGGCACTTATGTCAAGAAATATTTAGTTACAGTTTAATATATTTATTTCCCGATTTTCTTATCAATATATTTCGGTTCAAGCTTTGAATAAAGTATTTTCTGTTCACTGTAAAGTCCGGCATAACCCGAAAGCATATACGATACGCCGCAGGCTAAAAGGTAAACCGGAAGGTGCTCCGCCCCGAACAGTTCAGCGCATAGGAATACAGCTGTTACCGGACAGTTTGTCACGCCGCAGAAAAGGCAGGAAAGTCCTATCGCCGCACCGAGAGAACTGTCCAGCCCCAGCACCGGGGCAAAGGCACTTCCGAAGGTCGAACCGATAAAGAACACAGGCATAATCTCGCCGCCCTTGAAGCCTGCGCCGAGAGTAAGGGCAGTAAACAGCAGTTTAAGTGCAAATTCCTCCCATGAGGCAGTCTGCTCAAAGGCACGTTTTATAACTTCTGCGCCTGTGCCGTTGTAGTCGTATGTACCGCATATAAATGTAAGTATTACCACTGCCGCACCGCCGAAAGCGATACGCAGATAAGGGTTTCTGATGAATATTCTGTAAAAACGTGATGCATTTTTCAGTACAAAGCAGAAGATAATGCTTAAAACGGCACAGCAGACAGCAATAAGCAGAACTTTCAGATACAGCATATAATCAACAGTACCGAATAATATCTCATGCTTTTCTGCCGATACGCCGAAACGTGAGGATATGGCAAGACCGATAAGGGCGGATATTATGCAGGGGACAAGGGCAGAATAGTGCATTATGCCTACGCTTATTACCTCCATTGAGAAAAACGCCGCCGCCACAGGAGTACCGAAAAGTGCAGAAAATCCCGCACTCATACCGCACATTGTAAGCATACGGCAGTCCTGTGAGCCAAGCTTCAGCCACAAGCCTATCTGCGAACCGATACTGCCGCCAATCTGGAGCGCCGCACCCTCTCGTCCGGCAGAACCGCCGCCTATATGGGTAAGGACAGAGCCGACAAAAATGCTTACGGTATTGCGCCATGTCATCTTTTCGCCGTCCCTCACCGCCATGAGAACCATGTTAGTTCCCTTGTCATGGGTAAGCTTTAAAAGCTTGTACAGTGCAACGATAAGCAGACCACAGACAGGCAGTGAAAGTATGATAAGAGGGTAACGATCTCTTATAACTGCGGTTTCTTTCAGCGCAAGGTGGAAGAAAGAAGAAACAAGTCCTACGGCACTGCCAGTCAGAAGTGCAAGAATACCCCATTTTACAAAGCTTTCGGACATTTCCGGAAGCCCTTTTTTTATGCTTTGAAATATTTTTATTATGAATTTTTTCATACTGTGTTATCCCCTGTTTTGCTTTTTCACACGCAGATGTTCCTGAACGGACAATCTGCGTTATTATTCTTTAATTATACCACAAACACAATAAATAATCAAACCCCGATATACTTAAAAAGTCCCAGTAAAATAAGTATAGCACCCGAAAGCCACGAAAGCTCCGGCTTGCGGCAGGACGCCTTCTGTCCCAGAAAACTTCCCAGAGCAATTGAAACCAGTCCGGCGGCAAGACTTGCGGCGGCTATGCGCACAATGTTTGCACTTCCCAGTCCTGCGCCGAATCCGCTTGCAAGGGAGTCTGCCGACAGCGCAAGGGCAAGAGTGACCGCCTCTTTTGCGGAAAGGTTTTTGGAACAGTCGCAGTCGGCTTTGGTTTCGTCCAGGTATACACATATCACAAAGTCGATGTTGAAAAAGCGGAATTTCAGACCGCCCTCCCCCTGCCTTTTCCTCAGGGCGCTTTTCAGCATATTCTGAAACAGCGAAACAGTACCCATAATCGTGAGTATGGCAGCACCGACCGCACGGCACAGCTTTTCTGGAATAAAGCCGCCGATTACAGTGGACAGCAAAATAGAGCCTGTGAGAATAGCCGTGCATATAACGCTTATGATAAGGGCGGACAGGGGCGGTATGCGTATCTTTCCCGAGCCAAAGGAAAATGCGGCAATAAGAGCGTCTGTTGAAACGGCGAGGACAAGGAGAATGTCCTGTAAAATGTATGTATTCATGGAATTACCTTTCATAAGATTTTTTTGTGTTGTTATTTTTCTGAATTTATGCTATATTATTTTATGGCATTAAAACCGAAAGGGTGAAAAAATTATGACTACAAAGGAAAAGGTGCTCGGAGTACTCCTTGAATCCGGCGGATTCGTTTCCGGCGAAACACTTGCTGAACGTCTGGGCATTTCAAGAAATTCCGTCTGGAAAGCGGTTACTTCTCTGCGCTCCGATGGCTTTGAGATAGAGGCAGTAACAAACAAAGGCTATATCCTCTCATCGGAGGGCACTGCTTTAAGCGAACCAGTCATCAGAAAGTATCTTCCGGAAAACGACAAACGCAGTATCTATATATTTGATACGGTGGATTCAACAAACAATTACGCCAAAAGGCTTGCCTCAGAGGGTGCAGGTCACGGCACTCTCGTTGCCGCTGATATGCAGACAGCAGGCAAGGGGAGAATGGGCAGGAGTTTTTGTTCCCCTGCCGGAGGAAGTATTTACATGAGCGTTATACTGCGGCCAAAGACAGATATGCAGTCCAGCCAGCTTATAACTTCATGTATTGCCGCCGCCGCTGCGGACGCAGTTGACAGAGTGTGCGGCACTGACGTTAAGATAAAATGGGTGAATGACCTCTATTTAAACGGGAAGAAGATATGCGGTATTCTGACAGAGGCGTCTATAAATTTTGAAAGCGGCGGACTTGATTATGCAGTAGCCGGAATAGGGATAAATCTTAAAAGCGTTAAAAAGAGTTTTCCGGAGGAACTGCTGGAAATTGCCTCGTCAGTTGAGGACGAAACCGGAAATCTGCCGGGAAGATGCCGCCTTATTGCGGAAATACTGAATAATATCGACAGCTATATGCAAGGTATTGAAAGCAGGGCTTTTCTTGAGGAATACCGCCGCCGTTCGTTTATAACTGGTATGCGTGTGGCAGTTTCAAAATATGACGAGGAACGCACTGCTGCGGCTCTCGGTATCAGCGACAATGCCGGACTTATCGTTAAATATGATGACGGTACAGAGGAAGTGCTAAATTCAGGTGAGGCAAGAATCATAAAGCAGTAAGCTATCAAAGTGCTGTTAAAATGTCTGAAAATCAAGGGACTATTTGTTCAATTATACAAAAATGAATAAATCCCTTGACATTCGGACACAATAGTGATAAATTATAGTTAGCACTCAGGGAGATTGAGTGCTAACACTCACGAATCAAAGCTGCCAGCAGTAAGGGAGGAAGGTAAATTGAATGACAGAAAGCTTAAAATATTAGCCGCTGTCATTGATGAATATGTTCTGACGGGCGAACCGGTCGGCTCAAAAACAATTGCCGCACTTCCGGATATCAATGTTTCAGCCGCAACGGTGAGAAACGATATGGCAGTTCTGGAACAGCTGGGGTATCTTGAACAGCCCCATACTTCCGCCGGAAGAATCCCCACATTCAGCGGCTACAGACTTTATATTGACAGGATAATGACCCACAATCAGCTTCCGGAAGAGGAAGTAAGACGTCTTGACAATATGCTTGAGGAAAAGGGTGCGCTGACAGAGGAACTTATCATAGAAAGCGCAACAACGGCTCTGGCGGAACTTACACAGTGTGCGGCGGTGGCGTCAAATTCCGCTCCGAAGTTTTCGGTAATATCCAAAGTCGAGGTTATCCCGACGGGCAAGCGGCTTTACGTTATACTGCTGATTACCTCAAACGGAAGTATAAAGAACAAGGCCTGCCGGCTTGAATTTGACCTGACGAATGAACAGCTTGAATTCTTCACAAACTATGTTCAGGAAAACCTTATGGGAGTTTCAGTTTCAGACCTTTCTGACGAAATGCTCTCAAAGCTTATCGAGGCACTTGGCACATATATGCTGACGCTTTCACCTCTGGTTCAGGGAATATGCGAGCTTTCAAGGGATCTGCTTCATAAGGAACTGACAGTAAGCGGTACAAAAAATCTGCTGTCGTGCAGTGAACTTAACACAATGGATATTGTGAAATTCATGGATCACCATGAGGAGCTTGAACAGCTTATGAACGATTCGTTCAGCGGTATTCACGTTGTGTTCAGCGAGGAAAGCGATGACTTTGTAATAGGAAATTCCAGCATGATAGTTTCCAACTATCAGAGAGGGGACAAAACAGCGGGTTCTCTGGGAGTTATCGGTCCTATGCGACTTGATTATGCTAAAATCATACCTTATATAGAATATTTTACTCAGAAAATTTCCGACCTCATTTCGGAGGATACGGAAGCTGACGGAAAGGAAGATGACAATGGCTGACAAAAACTATGAAAAGGAATCGGCGGAGGATATGGATATTGATATTCCCGTCAGCGAAGAAGAGCCGGACGCTCTCCAAAAGGAGATAGACGATCTGACAGCAAAGCTTGAGGAATCTGAAAATAAGATTGCAGATGCAGATGACAAATATCTCAGGCTGTGCGCCGAGTATGACAACTACAGGAAGCGTACATCAAAGGAAAAGCTTGAAATTTTCAGCGATTCTACTATCAAATGCATTGCAGAAATACTGCCGGTGCTTGACAACTTTGAAAGGGCGATAGAATCAGAATGCACTGATGAAACCTTTAAAAACGGTATGCAGATGATTTACAGCCAGTTCAGCGATTCACTGAAAAAAATCGGCGTTACCGAAATGGAAGCGCTTGGCGCAGAATTTGACCCGAATCTTCACAATGCTATAAAGCAGACGGAAGACGAAAACTTCGGAGAAAACATAGTATGCGAGGTTTTCCAGAAGGGCTATATGTATAATGACAAAGTAATTCGTCACGCAGTTGTGGCGGTTGCCAACTAATCAGACAATACAAGTTTAACGCACAATATATGTGCAGTATTGACTCAGGGTATATAGAAAGGAAGATTTATCATGGGAAAAATTATCGGTATTGACTTAGGTACAACAAACTCATGCGTAGCAGTTATGGAGGGCGGCAACGCCGTTGTAATCCCTAACTCAGAGGGTGCAAGAACAACTCCTTCAGTTGTTGCATTTTCAAAGACAGGCGAAAGACTTGTAGGTCAGGTCGCAAAGCGTCAGGCTGTAACAAATCCTGACAAGACAGTTATTTCAATCAAGCGTCACATGGGTTCTGACTACAAGGTAAACATTGACGGAAAATCATACACACCTCAGGAAATTTCAGCTATGATTCTTCAGAAGCTGAAATCAGACGCAGAGGCTTATCTGGGTGAAACTGTTACAGAGGCAGTTATCACAGTTCCTGCATACTTCACAGACTCACAGCGTCAGGCAACAAAGGACGCAGGTCAGATTGCAGGTCTTAACGTAAAGAGAATCATCAACGAGCCTACAGCTGCCGCTCTTTCCTACGGTATTGACAAGGAAGAAGACCAGAAGATCATGGTTTATGACTTAGGCGGCGGTACATTCGATGTTTCCATTATCGAAATGGGCGACGGCGTTACAGAAGTTCTTGCAACAGCCGGTAACAACCACTTAGGCGGTGATGACTTCGACCAGAGAATCATTGACTGGATGACATCAGAATTCAAAAAGGCTGAGGGCATTGACCTTTCAGGGGACAAAATGGCAATGCAGAGATTAAAGGAAGCCGCTGAAAAGGCAAAGATTGAGCTTTCTTCAACTCCGACTTCACAGATTAACCTGCCGTTTATCACAGCAGATGCAACAGGTCCTAAGCACCTTGACCTTACACTTACACAGGCTAAGTTCAACGAACTGACAGCAGACCTTGTTCAGTCCACAATGGGTCCAGTAAAGCAGGCACTTTCAGACAGCGGACTTTCAGCAGGCGACCTCCACAAGGTTCTTATGGTCGGCGGTTCTTCAAGAATTCCGGCTGTTCAGGAAGCTGTAAAGAACTTTATCGGCAAGGACCCGTTCAAGGGTATTAACCCTGATGAGTGCGTAGCACTTGGCGCTGCATATCAGGGCGGCGTACTTGGCGGCGACGTCAAGGAAGGACTTCTCCTCCTCGATGTTACTCCACTTACACTGGGTATTGAAACTGCCGGCGGCATCAGCACACCTATGATCAAGAGAAACACAACAATCCCTACAAAGCAGACACAGGTATTCTCAACATTTGCTGATAACCAGACAGCTGTTGATATCAACGTTCTCCAGGGTGAGCGTGAATTTGCAAAGGACAACAAACAGCTTGGTACTTTCCGTCTTGACGGTATTGCACCAGCACCGAGAGGAATCCCACAGATTGAGGTTACTTTCGATATCGACGCAAACGGTATCGTTCACGTTTCCGCAAAGGATAAGGGAACAGGCAAGGAACAGAACATCACAATCACTTCTTCAACAAATATGTCCAAGGACGACATTGACAAGGCAGTAAGAGATGCTGAAATGTTCGCAGAAGAGGACAAGAAGAGAAGAGAAGAGGTTGACACAAGAAACAACGCTGAAAACTATGTTTACCAGTGCGAGAAAGCGCTGACAGAATTCGGCGACAAGATAACAGCAGACGACAAGGCACCTGTTGAAACAAAGATTGCTGCCCTCAAGGAAGCACTCAAGGGTACTGACACAGCTGATATCAAGGCTAAAATGGAAGACCTTGAAAAGTCCTTCGGCGAGGTTGCCACAAAGGCTTATCAGAATTCTTCACCTGAAGAACAGGCAGCAGCACAGCAGGCAGCAGCTGAAGCAGCTGGCGGTTATGCTGAAACATCAGGTTCTGCAAACGATGACGGTGTTGTTGACGCTGACTTCACAGAAGCTTAAAAATTATTGAATTCATAACTTTCGGGGCGGATAAAAATGTCCGCCCGAAAGCTGTATACCGGGATATTGCTCAGAGGCTGTCCCGTTACCTATAGGCTCTGAGAAAACTCAGGCCGGAAAGGCGTGGTCAGAAAATGGCTGATGAAAGAGATTATTACGAGGTGCTGGGGGTACAGAAAGGCGCATCGGAAGATGAGATAAAGAAAGCGTTTAAAAAGCTTGCAAGACAATACCACCCTGACCTTCATCCGGACGATAAGGAATGCGAAGAAAAGTTCAAGGAAATAAACAAGGCTTATGAGATTCTTTCCGACCCGGAAAAAAGACAGAAATATGACCAGTTCGGTCATGCCGGAGTTGACCCGAACTATGGCGGCGGAGGATTTTCCGGCGGCTTTAACGGCGGCGGTTTCGGCGATATGGGAGATGTTTTCGAGGACCTGTTCGGGGGTATTTTCGGCGGCGGTTCAAGACGTTCCGCACGTTCAAATGTAAATGCACCGAGGAGGGGCGGCGATATAACTGCCAATGTCAACATAAGCTTTATGGAAGCTTGTGAGGGTAAGAAGCATGATATCAAGGTATCGCACATGGAACAGTGTCCGGAGTGCGGCGGTACGGGCGCAGAAAAGGGCACATCTCCGCAGGTTTGTCCGGACTGTCATGGTTCTGGTACTGTGAACGTTTCACAGAGAACACCTTTTGGTACTATTTCCTCATCAAGAACCTGTTCAAAGTGCGGCGGAAAGGGAAAGGTTATCAGTTCGCCGTGTAAGAAGTGCGGAGGAACTGCAAGAATACGCAGAGAGAAGAATATCAGCGTGGATATTCCGGCAGGTATTGACGACGGACAGATCCTGCGTGTAGGAGGACAGGGTGACAGCGGACTCAACGGAGGACCGTCCGGTGATCTGCACGTTGTTATTTCTGTAAGACCGCATCCGCTGTTTGTAAGGGATGGTTTTGACGTTCACTGCGATATTCCGATTACTTACACACAGGCAGTTTTAGGCGATGAGATAACAGTACCGACAATTGACGGAAAGGTAAAATACACCATTCCGGAGGGAACACAGACGGGAACAGTATTCCGTCTTAAAGGAAAGGGAATTAAAAAACTCAGACGTTCTGACAGAGGTGACCAGTATGTAAAGGTCAATATCGAAGTGCCTAAGAATCTGACAAAGAAACAAAAGGACGCTCTGAAAGAATACGAAAAGGCAATGGGCGAAAGTTCAACTGAAACTCATTATGAAAAGAGAAAGACTTTCTTTGATAAGTTAAAGGAAAAATTTAATTCGTAATACCAGCAGAAAAAATGTTTGTAGGAGACGGCGCCACGACGTCCCGAGGCATGGAATTTGCGGGCTGTCGAGGGCGCCAGCCCCTACAGTAATATTGATTGATTTATATACAAAACAAGCCGGTGCGATTGCGTACCGGCTTTTAGCTATCTTAAAAAGAAATAATATATAATACCGTAAATGACTGACGCAGCAGTACCATAGAGAATTACAGGTCCGGCGATGGTGAAAATTTTTGCGCCGACTCCCAGTATAAACCCTTCGGTTTTCGACTCAATTGCAGGTGATACAACTGCATTGGCAAATCCTGTTATGGGCACGAGCGTTCCTGCACCGGCGTGTTTTGCAAGCTTTTCGTAAAGACCCAGTCCGGTGAAAAGCGCGCTTAGAAATACAAGTATGATTGACGCCCACGCTCCGGCGGACTCTTTTTCAAAGCCCAGCTTTGTAAAAATATTAAGAAAAATTTCTCCAAGAGTGCATATTGCCCCGCCGATAATAAAAGCAACCGGTACATTTACCCAGCTTCTGGAATTGGGGGAGGCTTTTTTGCTCATTTCGCTGTATTCTTTTTTTGTTACCATGTGAAATCATCCTTTCCTTAGTAATATTTTGTTTTTCATTGAAAGAAATATGCATAAAAAAATAAAAAAATCCGGAAATGCCACTTTAAACTGAAAAACCGCTTGACAATTTGCTCAAAAAAGTATAAAATAAATGTATTGTATAAATTTGCACAATTATTACTGCGGCTTTTTATGCGGCTGTAATTAAATCATAGTTTTTTATATAGACAAAAGTCCTGACAATGGGATACGATAATGAGATTCACTATAAATTGCACAACGGGGCTGTTTCCGTAACAAAACGGAATTACGCAGGATAGATTTACCTGCGATAAAATAAAAATATGAATAGAATTATGGCAACATTATCCTGCCGGAGTAATTAAGTTATTGTACAATTTCTATAACTATTTCAAAGGAGGTAATGTGCGGGCAATGAGTACTACTATTGCGATTATCTGCTGTGTGGCATCGTTTATAGTAGGCGCAGCAGGAGCAGGCTTTATATGCTTTAAGCAGGGTATTGCTTACAGGCAGAAGCAGGCTGAATCCATTATGGGTTCTGCTGAAAAGGAAGCTGAAAGACTGCTTGCTGACGCTGATAAGGAAGCTGAAACAAAGAAAAAAGAAGCGCTTGTAGAAGCAAAGGACGAAATCCACAAGCTGCGTTCTGAAGCCGAAAAGGAAATCAAGGACAGACGTTCCGAGATTTCACGTCAGGAAAGACGCATACAGCAGAAAGAAGAAACACTTGACAAGAAAAATGACAATCTGGAAAGAAAAGAAGAAGTCCTCCAGAATAAAATCAAAAATGCAGAAGAGAAATTAAAGGAGGCTGACTCCATCAAAAAGAGTCAGATGGATATTCTTGAACGTATTTCTGAGTTTACAAAGGATCAGGCAAAGGAATATCTGCTTGAAATTCTTGAGGGTGACCTTGTTCATGAAAAGGCAGTCAAGATTGCCGCTTATGAACAGCAGATAAAGGACGAATGTGAAGAAAAGGCAAGAAGCTATATTTCTCTTGCTATTGCAAAATGTGCGGCAGATCAGGTTTCTGAGGCGACAGTTTCAGTTGTTCCTCTGCCAAGCGACGAGATGAAGGGAAGAATTATCGGCCGTGAGGGCAGAAATATCAGAACCTTCGAGACTCTTACAGGAGTTGACCTTATTATTGACGATACTCCGGAGGCTATAACCCTTTCATGTTTTGACCATGTAAGGCGTGAAGTGGCAAGAATTGCCCTTGAAAAGCTTATTGCGGACGGAAGAATACATCCGACACGCATTGAGGAAATGGTTGACAAGGCAAGGCGTGAAGTCGAATACAAAATCAAGCAGGAGGGCGAAAGAGCCATTCTGGAAACTAATGTACACGGCATTAACCATGAGCTTATCAAGCTTATCGGACGCCTTAAATTCAGAACAAGCTACCGTCAGAACGTTTTGAACCACTCAATTGAGGTTGCACAGCTTTCTGGTATACTTGCGTCTGAGCTTGGTGTTGACGCAAACCTTGCAAGACGTGCCGGACTGCTCCATGA
The DNA here is from genome assembly GCA_022788225.1 of Oscillospiraceae bacterium. Classification (GTDB taxonomy): domain Bacteria; phylum Bacillota; class Clostridia; order Oscillospirales; family Ruminococcaceae; genus Porcipelethomonas. Next base: position 25,456 of record JALEVO010000097.1, read on the forward strand.
TATCGGTAAGGCACTTACTGCTGAAATCGAGGGTTCACACGTTCAGATTGGTGTTGACGTCTGCCGTAAGTATAAGGAAAATCCCGAAGTTATCCACGCTATTGAGGCACATCACAATGATGTTGAGCCAAGAACAGTCATCGCCTGTATCGTTCAGGCTGCCGACGCCATCTCTGCTGCACGTCCTGCGGCAAGAAGTGAAAATTATGAGAACTACATAAAGCGTCTTGAAAAACTGGAAGAAATATGCAGTTCTTATGAGGGCGTTGACAAGTGCTATGCTGTTCAGGCGGGACGTGAAGTCAGAATTATGGTTTGTCCTGAGGTCATCAACGATGAAAAGATGATAATTGCTGCGAGAGATATTGCTAAGCAGATTGAATCTGAAATGGAATATCCGGGTCAGATAAAGGTCAATATAATTCGTGAAAGCCGTGCGGTTGAATACGCAAAATAAAATAAAACAGCATCACGGAAGTGGTGCTGTTTTCTCTTGTAAACCGGAACAAAGGAGTGATTATATGGCTGGAGTAGTAATTCACCTTGCAGTTGCCGATAAAACGGCGGATATGCTCAATATAAAGAATATCCCTCTGTATTTTGCCGGAAACATTGCTCCCGACTGTATTCATGCAAGGGAGAACTATGGACGTGAGATGAAAAGGCACACCCATTTCAAGGACGGTATCCGTGACTGGGACTTTCTTGAGCCGGAAAATCTCAGTATTTTTCACAAACGGCTTGAAAGCTTTGCGCAGAAATACTGCCATGAGAGAGAAGACAGGGAACTGTACATCGGCTATCTGTCACACCTTATAACTGATGAAATGTTTATCAGGGAAATCCGTTCGGCGTGTGTTGTAAAAGCAGAGGAATACGGAATCTCCCAGACAGACAGGGAGTTTTTCAGCTTTATGATGCGTGAACTTAACTGGAGCGACGCTTTTGCGGCTGAAAATTACCGTTTTCGCAATGACCCTGTTGATACTCTCCGAAAATCCTTTGGCTGTGAAGTCAAAGACTATATTTCAGCAGATGAGATAATAAGCAGCACTGAATGGATATGTCAGAACTTTTTCACGGGAAAAAAGCATTATGAACCGGCTTTGCTGATGAATCCGGAAAGGATTTATGATTTTACAGAGTCTGCCGCTGACGAAATTAGTGTAAAATTAAAATATTTTGTGAAAAATATATCTTAACTATTGTAAAAGTAAAAAAAATATTGTATAATATTAAGGAAACACTGATTAAATCTGGTGCGCAGATTGCGCAGTCAGATTTTTCGGCAGGCGAAGGTCGCTCCCCGAATTGCATAGAAATTTTGCAGGCATACTGGCGTATGTCAAGAAATTTCTGTGTGATATGACGGAAAATATGCAAGCAATATGTGTGCCAAGCCGCAGGCGTGATTTTATCAGTGATTCCTTAAGTATATGCTGTGAAGTTGTACGGCAAAATAAAATTAAGGAGGATATAAATGTCTGATTCAGCAGCAATCAAGGCTCAGGCTGAAACTGCGCAGAACGGAAAATTCAAGGGCTTTATGCTTTTTCTGCGTGACTGGGCTTTCAGAAACAAAATTTATTTTATAGCTTTTCTGATACCTGTAATTATAATGTATGCTGCGTACGTTATTTTTAAGGTGTATCCGTTCGGGGACAAGTCTGTTCTCGTTCTCGACCTCAACGGTCAGTATGTCTACTACTTTGAAACTCTTCGTGACGCATTCTGGAGCGGTGATGAAAGTGCACTTTACAACTGGTCACGAAATCTTTCGGGAGGATTCGCCGGTGTTATCGGCTATTACCTTGCAAGCCCCTTTACACTTATCGTATTGCTCCTGCCGAGACAGATGCTTTTAGGCAGTCTTATGATAATGCAGCTTGTAAAACTTGGAAGTGCGTCGGTTACATTCTGCTACTATCTCCAGAAATCAAAAAATCTTTCTGCGGTTCATGCACTGGTATTTTCAGTGCTTTACGCTCTCTGCGCTTACGGAGTAATTCAGCTTATCGACCCTATGTGGCTGGACGGACTTATTTTCCTGCCCCTTATTATACTTGGTGTTGAATATCTTGTTGACGACGGCAGAAAGCTTAATTACATAATTCCGCTGGCAATTATGATGATAGCAAACTTCTATATTGGCTACATGATCTGCATTTTCACAGCTCTTTATTACCTTTTCTATGTGATTTTCGGCTGCAAAAACGCAGAGAAGAAGAACCGTCTTTATGAGATATGGCAGTCATTTGTAAGAATCGGTATTTCAACTGTTGCCGCCCTTGCCTGCGCCGCATTTATGCTGCTGCCGGTTTACAATGCCTTAAAGCTTGGTAAATTTGATTTTACACAGCCTGATTTTTCATACGCAACTCAGTTCTCGCCGCTGGACTTTTTCCCGCAGCTTATGGTTGCGCAGTATGACTCTGTAAACGTTCAGGGACTTCCGGAAATTTACTGCGGTATTCTGACGGTTGTTCTTGTACCGCTTTTCTTCCTCAACAAGGAAGTCAAGGTGCTCAAAAAAGTCGGCTATGCACTTTTAGCGGCTGTGCTGTTTATCTGTATGTACATCAGACCAATTGATATGGTATGGCATGGTTTCCAGATGCCTAACTGGCTGCCGTTCAGATATTCATTCACATTCTCATTCGTTCTGCTGTGTATGGCGGCAGAGACCTTTAAGAATTTCAGCGGTATCAAGCTTACTGCCATAGGCGGAACCCTTGCCGGAATAGTAATATTCCTGCTTATTACCGAATCCAGAAAGGTTGAGCATATCGCTGTAAGAGATATCTGGATATGCATTGCACTTGCGGCTGTTTACTGCGGAATTGTGTTCCTCTGCCGCAAAAAGGAAAAGGCACTGGCAATCGTCGCTCCGGTACTTATTCTTGCGGTATCCTGCGGAGAACTGCTCTACAACTGTGTTGATACCCTCAAAGCCGAGGATAAGGAAATTATCTATTCCGGACGCTCCACATGGTATAACTATATCGAAAACGGCCGTGAGGTAACACAGAAACTTTACGACTATGACAACAGCTTTTACCGTGCCGAGAAAACATTCCACAGAACTGTAAACGACAACGCCGCTTTCGGACTCAGAGGTGTCAGCCATTCAAGTTCTGTCATGAACGCAAAACTGCTGAAATTCCTTGAGGCTATGGGCTTGTCCACAAGTACTTTCTATTCAAGATATGACGGTTCAACACCAATCACAGATTCTGTTCTGGGCATAAAATATGCAATGGACAGAAACTATAAGGCAGATGCTGAAAAAATGAAAAACGGCGAGGAAAACGAGTATAAGCGTCTTGTTGATACGGCTTACGACCCTGTTTTCTCCTATGAGTATGTTGATGAGGAAAACAAGGAGAGAGTAATTGACGTTTATGAAAATCCATATGCTCTGTCTATCGGATATATGGCTGACGAAAATATCAAGTATATTGAAAGATTCGGCAACGACAATACATTCAACAGCCAGAATATTCTTATGAGTACTATCTCCGGAAATACTGATATTGACCTTCAGACCGGTCAGTTCAATTCATTTAACGAGTATTTCAAGAAAATTGATGTTGATCCGAATAGCTTTGTACTCAACAATGTAACAACATCACCATACGGCGATCAGACAATGTACACCGCCGGAGAGGGCGACCCGACTGTTGATATGTTTATTCCGGTTACGTCCGAAAATCCGATTTATTTCTACTTTAAGACGGAAAACCAGAAAGAGGTAAATCTCTGGCTTAGTACAGAACAGGATGAAAACGGAAATTATACAAATCATAGTTTTGTCGGACAATATTTTGAAAATCACAATTATCATACAGTTGAACTGGGTTCATTCGAGCCGGGTACTGTTATCAATCTGAGAATGACTGTTGCAAACGAGTACACAATAGTAAAGAACTTTTTCTTCTATGAGTTTGACGAGGCACTTTTTGCGGAGTCAATAGACACACTGAAGCAGAATCAGTGGAATCTGACAAAAACAGACGGCAACAAGCTTGAAGGCACAATCACAGCCAATGAAGGACAGATTATGCTGACAAGCATTCCGTATGAGCCGGGCTGGACTGTTAAGGTTGACGGCAAAAAGACCGAATACATTGAAGTAGCCGAGGCACTTATCGGAATTGAACTTGCTCCGGGTGAGCACACCGTGGAGATGACATATTTCCCGCCGGGAATGAAGATTGGCTTTGTTCTGCTTATTGCAGGTGTCGCATTTATTGTATTGATTTACAGATATGACAAAAAGAACAACAAGATTCTGATTGCAAGATACCGTGCGAAAAACGGGGATAAAGTTACATTAAATAAGAAAAAATAAAAGAAAACAGGACGCTCTGTCAGGGGGCGTCCTGTCTGTGCGAAAGGGAGAAAAGCAATGAAAAAGGCTATGACTATTGTTTATGAAGTCGGCGAGAATCTTTATGTGAATCTGACAAATAAATGCCCGTGCAGCTGTACATTCTGCATAAGACAGAATGCTGACGGTGCATACGGTTCTGACAGCCTGTGGCTGGAGCATGAGCCGTCTGCGGAAGAGGTAATTGACGCTCTTGAAAAGGCGGATTACAAAAAGTACCGTGAAATTGTCTACTGCGGATACGGCGAACCCACAGAGAGAATAGAAGTCCTGACTGAAACTGCAAAATATATAAAGGAAAACAACGGCCCTGCAATAAGGGTAAACACAAACGGTCTTGCGGACCTTATCCACAAAAAGCCTGTTGCACATATGTTTGAGGGGTTGGTTGATACTGTTTCCGTGAGCCTTAATGCCGGAACAAAAGAGGAATACCTTAAAGTTACCCGTCCGTCATTTGGTGAGGAGTCTTATGAGGCAATGCAGAAATTTGCAGTGGACTGCAAAAAGTATGTGAAAAATGTTGTATTTTCCGTGGTTGACGTAATTGGTGAGGAACAGCTTAAAGCGTCACAGGAAATGGCGGATAAACTTGGAATTAAGCTGAGAATCAGAAAATATGAGAGTTGAAAAAATAACGGGCGACCAGTGGTCGCCCCTACAAATAAACCCTTATTTTACGCTATCGTAGGGGCGAGCATTGCTCGCCCGAATA
>JALEVO010000107.1 GCA_022788225.1 Oscillospiraceae bacterium
TGCTCCGACCTTGTTTGAAAGCCGGATAGACGATTTCTGCGAGCTTATTATTTCGGTGATTTCCCGTGAGGATCTGAGGATAGAAAGAATTATTAAGAGGGATTCCATAAGCAGAGAGTCGGCACAGAATCGTATTAATTCCCAGCTGAAAGAGGAGTTTTTCAGGAATAATTCAGATTTTATTATTAAAAATAACGGTGACGTGGAAAATTTATTTGAGGTTGCCAAGGAAGTTTCTGATAAAGTTAAAGATTATTATTATAATAAATACGTTTAATGAACGGAGGTTTTTGAAATGAGCAAGGAAAAATCAGAGGGCAAGGAACTTAAAAAGGCTCTTATGTCCAAAAAGGAAAATGCTTTTCTGAAAATGAAGAGTGAAGATATCAAGAAATGTGATAAATTCTGTGAGGGCTACAAAGCATTTCTTGACGCTGCCAAGACTGAAAGAGAGGCAGTTGAGTATACAATCAAGCTTATCGAGGACAACGGTTTTGTTGAATACAAGCCGGGAATGAAGCTTAAAGCAGGGGACAAGATTTACAGAAACAACAGAGGAAAAGCCGTTATGATGGCGGTAATCGGCAAAGAGGACATTAAAAAGGGCGTAAGGCTCTGCGCTGCGCATATTGACTCCCCAAGGCTTGACTTAAAGCAGTGCCCCCTTTATGAGGACACCGAAATGGCACTCTTTAAAACCCATTATTACGGCGGTATAAAAAAATACCAGTGGGCAGTTATTCCTCTTGCACTCCACGGCGTTATTGTAAAAGCAGACGGTACAAAGGTAAAGGTTACAATAGGAGAGGACGAGGACGACCCTGTTTTCTGCGTAAACGACCTGCTGCCGCATCTTGCCGGAGACCAGATGAAGAGAAATCTTGCACAGGGAATCAAGGGCGAGGAACTTAACATTGTTATCGGTTCAAGACCGTTTAAAGAGGACGGACTGAGCGAGGCTGTAAAGCTTAATATCATGCAGATTCTCAATGAAAAGTACGGCATTGTTGAGGACGATTTCCTTTCAGCTGAACTTGAAGCTGTTCCGGCATTCAAGGCAAAGGATATCGGCTTTGACAGAAGTATGATAGGCGCTTATGGACACGACGACAGAGTTTGTGCATACACAGCTCTTATGGCAACTGTAAAGTGCAGCAATCCTAAGCATACTGCTGTTACTGTACTCACTGACAAGGAGGAAACAGGCAGTGATGGCAATACCGGACTTCAGTCTGCGTACCTCAAATACTTCATTGCTGATTTAGCCGCTGAATTCGGCGCAGAGGGCAGGGAAGTGCTTTCAAATTCACAGTGTATGTCAGCGGACGTAAATGCGGCGTTTGACCCTACTTTCCCTGACGTTATGGACAAGAGAAACTGTGCATTTATCAACTACGGCGTTGTTGTTACAAAGTTTACCGGCGCAAGAGGAAAGTCGGGAACATCAGACGCCTCTGCCGAATTTGTGGGCAAGATTCGCAAACTCCTTGATGATAACAAGGTTATCTGGCAGACAGGTGAGCTTGGAAAGGTTGACATGGGCGGCGGCGGAACAGTTGCTGCGTATATCGCAAACCTCAATGTTGACACAATCGACGTTGGCGTACCTGTTCTTTCAATGCACGCACCTTTTGAAACTGTTTCAAAAATCGACGTTTACCAGACATACAAGGCTTTTGAGGCTTTCATAAAATAAGCAAACGGGACGCTCCGAAAAGAGAGCGTCCCGTTTTTTAGAGATAGGTGAGAGATGTTAAGTGTCAGTCGCATTTGTAAAGGCATAAATCCTTTATATAGATTGCGGCAATGTTGTCGGGGTTGACTGGGGATTCAAATTTCCAGTAGCATACAACCTGTTGTGTATTGACCATATTGTCAGGGTCACAGGATATAGAGTGTCCTCCGCATTTTGCGGTTATAACAGTGTCATCTTTCATTATAACCTTTAAATCATTACTTCCAAGTACTATGCCGTCATAGAAAAGCTTTGTGCCGTATGAGGTAATATTTATCGGATTTACAAGCATTTTTTCAATGAAAAACTTTGTATCTGAAACTTCAACAGCTTTGTAGTCGTCATAATTTATTTCAAATGTTTTAACATCACCGAAACTGATGTCGAAGCTTATGTCAGCATAAATTTCGGGTTCAGGAGTTTCTTCGCCGTATTTATGCTCCGGAACAACCACCAGTCTTATTTTAACATTGTCGCCGTCTAAAATAGCGTTATAGTCTGCGTTAAATTCAATTATAACTGAATTATCATCATCGTCATATAGTACGCTCCAGCCGCTGCTTAGTGAATTGCTGCTCAGTGAACCAACATTTTCTAAATCTTCTAATTCGAGATCAACCATTTTCGGAACACTGTCAGTATAGATCTCACCCAGCTGTAAATCTTCCGGATTTACTCCTTCGGGCAGACTGTCTGCATTCAGCTTGCAGTAAAGAGTACGTTCATCAGCAATCATACCCACAGGAGAAAGTTCAATTCCACAGGGACTTTCACAGCTGAAATTTTCAACATTTGCAATCATACCGGTGACGTCGTCTGACATATCAAAATCTTCCTTGGTAAAGAAACCTCTTATCCAGTCAAAACCGCCGTTTTCAGCGGCAACACCGACAGTACCCATAACAAGCACAGCCGCTGCGGCAATTACAGGTATAAAGCGGAAACTCTTGCGGCGTTTCTTTTCAGCAACAGCGTTTTCAGCCGCCGCCAGAATTCTCTTTTCGCACTCGTCACTCATTGTGATTTTGTCCATAGCCGTATTGTATAAGATTTTGTTCATACTCATTTTCCTCCTTTAACTTTTTTTCAATAAGCTTTCTTCCCCTCTGCAGCTGCGTCTGGACCGTTGACGGCTTTCTGCCTGTGATTTTGGAAATTTCGCTTATTGTGTACTGCTCATAGTAGTAAAGATGAATCACGATTTTGTATTTGTCCGGCAGACTTAAAACTACGTCAAGCAGCTCGGACTGTGCCGCATTTATCTGATAGGTTTCCCGTAAATTATCGCAGTCGCATCTTTTTGAATACCATGAGGATTTAAGCAGGTCCTTGCTTTTGTTTATGGTAACTCTGATAAGCCATGCCTTTTCCTCGGACTCATCAGAGATATCAGGAAATGCTGTGTAATATTTCAGAAAAACTTCCTGTGAAATGTCTTCTGCATCGCTTTTGTTCTTGCAGTAGGAATAAGCAACACGGAAAACAGTATCTTTATACTTGTGGACTTTTTCAAAGAACAGTTCTTTATCCATTTAAACCACCCCTTTCCTTTCAGGCGCCTTCACTAATATAACGATTTATAAACAAAAAATATCTCATTTTTTTAAAAAACTTTTTCTTGACTTTTTCAGGAAAGCATGATATACTATGTAAAGTAAAGTATGTTCGTGCGTATAATTGTTCAGCGTGAAATCGAAAGGTTTCACGCTTTTTTATTGCTCCACCAATTAAACCTTGCCAAATTGGCTGGAGCAATAATTTATTAAAAGTGCCATTTTGCTCGCCCCTGAAAGGGGCAACCGCAAAATATGGCAAATAGATTTCGGCAAGGTTTACTTGCCTCATCTATATTTTGCATGAACTGCTTACAATATTAATGAAGGGATTTGAAAAAATGGAATTTTACATGAAATTACCAAGAAGTAAGAAAGAATTTGCGTTGTTTATGGCTGTGATATCAATTATTTCGGTCAACATCATTGCTCCGCTGATAACCTGCTTTGAAATCGGTTTTCACCTTTATGTGTGGGCTGATGTACTGAAAGTTCTGCCGTTTATCTGGCTCAGTGTCATAGCAATAGTTCTGCTGACCTACAAGCCGGCAGAGTGGCTCACTGTAAAAATCGTAAGCCGGGATGATAGTTTCAATGCTCATATAATAGTCAATATTCTCTGTACTGTTTTTATGATGTCGATTTTCCTGACAGTTATCGGTACATGGATAGGCAGCAGACATATAAGCCTTGAACCTATCAGAATGTTCTTCTATAAGTGGCCGAGGAATTTTGCTATTTCATTCGCTGTGGAACTTCTTATAGCACAACCTGCTGCAAGATTTGTAATGCTGAAAATGCACGAATTCAAAGATTCGAAAGAACAGGTTTCTGAAGAACAGTCTGCATAAATAAGTTTTAGACAGGTATTACTCATATTTTTTGAGTGATACCTGTTTTTGTCGCCTGAACATTCAAATATTATGTAAAGATTAAGTAATTATTGTTGACTTTTCCATATTGGATAGTGTATAATATTAGAATGGTGTTTAATATACCAAACATTTATTTGTATTATGTACAACAAAAGATTTACAATAAAACTGATAACATAAAATTATCTTTACAGGAGATGACAGCGGGTAATGAATAAAATGGAATACCTTTCAAAGCTCAGTGAATGTCTTTCTGCACTTCCGCCTGAGGAACGTGAAGCGGCAGTCAGATATTATGATGATTTGTTCACAGACGCAGGGAATATAAATGAACAGTCTGTTATTTCAAGTCTTGGTTCGCCCCAGCGCCTTGCACATACCATTTTAAACGACAATAATGGTATTTCATATGAACTTAACAAAACAAAAAAAGAAGTAAAGGCAGTAAAAAAGAAGCTTACTCCACGTCAGAACGCACTTGCAGTTTTTCTTATTATACTTACTTCCCCTGCCTGGGGAGGCATTCTGCTGGGTATTCTCGGAGTGATTCTTGGAATATTTGCAGCCGGAATAATTTCACTTGTCGCATTTGTCATAGCAGGTATTGCTTTATTGTGTATGGGTGCCGCATATATTGCAAAAACTGTTTCAATCGCACTTGTTCTTGCAGGAACAGGAATTGCGCTTATAAGCATTGCTTTTCTGCTTTTTACACCTGTCATGAACCTTGTTTTTTTCCTGATAAAGCATATCATTAAAGGCTGTATCAGACTTTTCAATAAAATCCTCGGAAAAACGGAGGTCAGGGCACGATGAAAAAAGGAATATGGAAATATGTTGTTCCGTCACTAACTCTTGCGGCGGGTATTGTCATTGCAGCTGCCGGTTTTTCCATGGGTGCAAAAGAAACTTATATGGAACAGCTTAATCTTACAAATATAGATTCAGTGATACCGACAGAGGGCGTTGCAAGCCTTAATATTGAAGTGGATTATGCTGATTTTGAAATCACAGCTTCCAATGATGTTGAGGGAATTGAACTTTCCACTGAAAATATTTCAAGAGACTATCTGAAATATTCTACATATAATAATATTCTTAATCTGAAATATACAGTCAATAAGTGGTATGAAATATCTTCTGTACCAATGCTTGCAAAAAAAGCAGGTAAAATCAAAATAACTGTTCCGGCAGATATTTCACTTCAGGATATACAGATAAAATCAGGAATCGGAACAATGACTGTGAATTATCTTAAAGCAGAAAATATATATATCGACTGCGGACTCGGTCAGAACAGTTTCAGCACGCTTAATGCCGGATATATTGAAATAAACGGCAATGCCGGAGATAACTATGCTGAAAATCTGACTTCTGAACATATCAGCTTATCGGGAAAAAGCGGCAGCAGCAAGCTTCTTAATTTACAGACCGAAAAGGCTGAATTTACAGGCGGCACCGGAGATATTTCCCTTTCGGGAGTGATTAAGGGTGACAGCCGGATAAAATGCGGTATGGGTGATATCAAGGCGGAGATATTCGGAAGTATTGATGATTATTCTCTTTATATTCCCAAGGGCGAGGCTGAAATAAACGGTAAGAAAATGACTGGTCAGACAGACGGGAATTATTATATGGATATTGTAACCGGCATGGGTGATGTTGAAATAAATTTTCAGACAATAGGGAAGCCGTTTCCTGCGCAGTAAGTACACATATATTTGAAGATTTTAGTGAAAAAAGTATTGACAAAAATCAATAATTATGGTTTAATAAAATGTAGGAAGAGGTGAGAGCATATATTATGAAAATTCAGGAAAACTTGAAGCGTGGTATGACAGAACTTCTTATTCTGCACCTTCTCAAGCAGGAAGATATGTACGGATACCAGATGACTCAGGAGTTTGAAAAGAGAAGTGAAGGTCTTTTCATTCTGAAAGAAGGTACTATGTACCCAAGTCTTTACAGATTGATTGAGAAAGGTATGATTTCCGATCATAAGGAGCTCATCGGCAAGAGGAGAACAAGAGTTTATTACCACATTGAGGATACGGGAAGAGAGTATTTTGATAAGATTTATGCGGAATATCTCTCTATCACCGAAGGTATACAGAAAATCCTCAATTATAATGATAATTAAGATTTAAAGGCAGCTGTAAGCAAACTTGCAGCTGCCTTTCTTTTTATACAAATTCCTGATTCATATTTCCCATAAATATTCCGGTTCTTTCAACGTTTACACCTTTTACATCATCTCCGCAGAACTCTTCAAAAAGGTCTGTCAGCAGAGAGGGATTAAGGTTCTTTTCTGTTCCGGCAGGGAAAACAGCGTTTACATCAAAGCGTCCGTCACTGACTGACGTATCAAGAATCCTGATATCAGGCTTTAAGTCAATAAGCTTTTCGCCGCCTCTTTTGGTTTTCTTGACTGTATTTATTTGTTCCTGCGACATAAATTCATCAAATTTATGGCTTAAATCTTCAGGCTTTTCCGTTTGAAAGCTGATATGGAATGACGCACTTTTAATTGCTGTATGCTTGTTTACCGGTGAAAATGCTCTGACAGCTTTCAGTCCCTCCGGCATAACGGCATTAAGGCGTTTTATTATTTCGTCAAAGGGTACTTCCTCATTGAGGTTGAAATCCATTATCTCAACTGAGCTTTCATATCCCAGCGAAAGGGGGAGAGCAAACATTATATAAATGTGGGGATTGAACCCCTCGGTGTACCACACAGGCAGTACGGAACGCTTAAAGGTACGCTGCATACACCGGTTAAGGTCAAGATGGGAAATATACTTTGCTCTGCCTTTCTTTTCAAAAACAACTCTTACCTTAACCAAAGCAGGCACCTCCAATCTCCTTGCTTACTCCGCAGCCGGAGCACTTGTTTCTGCAATGCTCAGTTGTCTGCGCAAGTCTTGCCTTTTTATTTTCTCTTATGAGAAATTCCTTTGAAACGTAGTAATCAATATGTTCCCATGGCATGATTTCGTCATATTCCCTTTTGCGGCTTGCGTAAAATTCCATTATCAGTCCGCATTCATCAAATGCCTTCTGCCACTTTTCAAAGCTGAAATGTTCGCTCCAGCTGTCGAATTTACAGCCTTTTTTCCACGCACTGTAAATTGCCGCACCGACTTTTCTGTCACCCCTTGCAAGCACCGCTTCAAGAATACTTGTAGATGGGTCATGCCAGCTTGCCTTTATTTTTTTAGATGTAATCGAATGCATCAGCACTTCCTGCTTGTGCATGATTTCCTCTCTTGTTGCCTGGGGTTCAAACTCAAATGGAGTGAACGGCTTGGGGACAAAGGTTGCCGTGCTTATGGAAACCTGAACACCTCTGCCCTTCGGTCTTTCGGGTATGCTGTAATAAAGGTCAACGACTTTCTGTGCAAGCTGGGTTATTCCCTCAATGTCCTCGTCGGTTTCAGTGGGGAGTCCCATCATAAAATAAAGTTTTACGTTTGTATAGCCGCCCTCAAAGGCAGTGCGGCAGGTTCTCATGACTTCGTCTTCTGTAACGTTTTTGTTTATAACATCTCTTAAACGCTGTGTACCGGCTTCAGGAGCAAAGGTCAGTCCGCTTTTTCTTACCTTTTTTATCTCGTCCATCAGTTCCTTTGAAAAGTTGTCCACTCGCAGAGAGGGGAGGGAAAGATTGATGTGTTCCTTTTCAGTGTAAGGGATAAGACCTGTCAGTATTCCGCTGATTTCCGAGTGGTCAGAGGTGCTTAGAGAGGCAAGGGAAAGTTCCTCATATCCGGTATTTTCGCAGAGTGACTTTGCCTCTTTGCAGACAGTTTCAGCAGTCTTTTCTCTAAAAGGACGGTAAAGGAATCCAGCCTGACAGAATCTGCACCCTCTTATACAGCCCCTTAAAACCTCGACAGATGCTCTGTCGTGGACAATTTCAGTCATTGGAACAACAAATTCGTCCGGATAGAAAACCTTGTCAAAATCCTTTATTATTCTCTTTTTAACAACAGGTGAAACTCCGTCGAGAGGGGTGATTTCTTTAACAGTGCCGTCCTCATTATATGAAACGTCA
>JALEVO010000108.1 GCA_022788225.1 Oscillospiraceae bacterium
ATCAATTTCACTCGGAATTTCAACTTCTGTTAAAGATTTATCACAATTAGCTATTGCTACAAAATCGCTTGTTCCGTCTTCGTCTTCGTCAACTTTATCATACCAAAACTCACCATTATTCTCCAAGCCTATGTAATATTCAGCCTCAGCAATTAAAGAGCTATAACTCCCCGCAAAAATACCTGCGGCGCATACCATTGCTGTGAGTATGCCTGTAATTTTCTTAGCAATACGCATTTCGCATACCTCCTGTAATTTTTTTATAATTCTAACATAATTTTCATTTTTTGTCAAGAAAACTGATTATTACCCCAATGTAGGGGCTGGCGCCCTCGACAGCCCGTATTTACGCATAAAATCAAGCTTTTTCCGGGACGTCGAGGGCGCCGTCCCCTACAAAATTGCGGGTTTTACAAATAAACCATTGAAAAATAACAGAATTTATGATAAAATAATAAAGTAATGATTCTGCAATTACAGGAGTAAAACCAAATGATTGAAAACGCAAAAGAAGAATTTCTGAGAATATATCAGGAAAATATCAGCAGACCAGGTTCGGACAAGCTTCTGAATTACCTGCTTTCCGACCAGAGCGATTTTTTTGAAGCACCGTGCAGTACACGCTATCACGGTTCTTACGCCGGCGGTCTGTGCGAACACAGCATTAATGTTTACAACTGCTTAAAGGACTACCTTACACGTCCACGCACCAAGGAACTTTACAGAATGAACTACAGCGAGGAAACTATCGCCCTCGTTTCACTCCTGCATGACGTCTGCAAGATGAACTTTTACGCTGTTGATTACAGAAATGCAAAAAATGACCAGGGTGTATGGGAGAAAGTCCCTTATTATACTATCAATGACCGCCTGCCGTATGGACATGGTGAAAAGTCGGTCTATATAGTTTCCGGTTTTATGCGGCTTACACGGGAGGAAGCCTTTGCTATCAGGTATCACATGGGCTTTTCGGGGATTGAGGACAAAAACAGCATAGGCAGTGCCTTTGAAATGTTCCCTCTTGCTTTTGCTCTCAGCGTCGCTGACATGGAGGCTACATATTATCTTGAATCAAAATAGGAGATGACTAAAATGAGTAATCACTGGTATGACAACGCAATTATCTATCACATTTACCCTCTCGGTTTCTGCGGAGCACCGAAGGTAAACGAGGGAGGTCCGGTTCAGTACCGTCTGGACAAGCTTATCGACTGGATACCTCACCTTAAAGAAATGAACATAGACGCTGTTTATCTCGGACCTGTTTTCGAGTCCGCTGAACACGGCTACGACACAACTGACTACAAAACAATTGACAGACGTCTGGGCGACAACGCTTCTTTCAAGAAAATCTGCGACCAGCTCCACGAAAACGGTATCCGTGTTATCTTAGACGGCGTTTTTAATCATGTCGGCAGAAAGTTCCCGCAGTTTGTGGACATTCAGCGCAACGGCAGAAATTCACAGTACTGCGGCTGGTTCCAGAATCTCAATTTTGACGGTCAGAGTCCATGCGGAGATAATTTCTGGTACGAGGGCTGGAACGGTCACTATAACCTTGTTAAGCTTAACCTCAGAAATCCGGGGGTATGCGACTACCTTATCGACGCAGTAAACTACTGGATGGAAGAATTTAAAATAGACGGTATCCGTTTCGATGCCGCTGACTGTATCGAGTTCGACTTCTTCAAGAGAATCAGAAACTTCTGCAAGGGCAAGAATCCGGAATTCTGGCTTATGGGTGAGATTATTTTCGGCGACTACAACCGCTGGGCTAACCCTGAAATGCTGGACAGCGTTACCAACTACGAGTGCTACAAGGGTATCTACTCATCTCACAATACCAAGAACTACTTCGAGATTGACTACTCTATCAACCGCCAGTCGGGAAGCAATGCAATTTATCCTAATATCAATCTCTATACATTCGTTGACAACCACGATGTAAACCGTATTGCAAGCACGCTCACAAATCCGGAGCACCTCTGCAATGTCTACACACTGCTTTACTGTATGCCGGGTATTCCGTCAATCTATTACGGCGGTGAGTTCGGCGTAAAGGGCGTTAAGGAGAATAACTCCGATGACAATTTAAGACCGTGCCTTAATCTGGGAGATATTCCGGACAAAAACACAAAGCTTTACGAGCATATCGTTAAGCTGGGACGTCTTTACAAGGCATATCCTGCTCTGAGAACCGGAAAATATTACACTATGATTATCCGCAATCAGCAGATGCTTTTCTTAAAGGAACTGAATGAGCAGCAGGTATTTGTTGCACTGAACCTTGAAGACAGAGATTACGACCTCTGTTTCAATACAAACCGTACTGCTCTTGTTGACGCATTAAGTGGTCAGCGTGTCAATGTTGAAAACGGAAACGCCTATATAAAAATGCCGCCTTTCTCCTCTATGATTATTGTTGAGGACGCACTTCTCAATGCTGAACCGGAGCCGGAGAAGGAAGAAATTCCAGCTGAAACAGAAATCGTTATCGGCGGAAAGTACCGTCATTACAGGGGCGGCGAGTATGAAGTAGTTTCAGTTGCAAAACACAGCGAAACCCTTGAAGAACTTGTAATTTACAAGTCATTGTCAGACGGCGAACTCTGGGCAAGACCAAAGTCCCTGTTCGTGGGTATTGCAGACGGTCAGCCGAGATTTACAAAAATCGATTAATAAATATCAGATAAATAAAATGGACGTTCTGTAACAAGAACGTCCGTTTTGTTTATGTACCGGATATCTCAGCAATTTTCTGGTCTATATAATTCCTTAGACTATCCAGTTCTTCTTTCAGACTTGGCTGATATGTCTCATAGGCGTCACCTATAATCTCGGCATCTCTGAGCATAGGATAAAATTTAAGATTATTGGCGGTGTAGCCGCTGGCTATTGAGATTACAACCTGCGTAACAGTTTTATTCTCAATTTTACAGCCGCTTCCGAAGTCTGGTGCAGACAGCCATGCCGATGATGCATAAGCGGTCAAATAAAAAGTGTCCCAGCTGCCTCCGGATGGGCAGCCTGTCAGTATGTAATTACCGATACCAAGTCCGACTTTATTGTTTATCATAAACGATATTGTTGCAGTAGCAGTACCATTAACCGTAATAGATTTATCATCATTAATTGTAAATGTCACACCGCTTACGGTTTGGGTTACAGCATTATTTTTAAGCAGATTTTTCTTGACATAGCCAAGTGTAGACTTATTAACAGCAATGCAGGACGTGCTTTGGCTGATCCTTGTGTCTATATTATCAGAGTAAGGTTCGTAGGTGTCGTCGGTTATGTCGGCGTAACGCAGCATAGGGCAGAATATTATATTGCTGGCTGTCTTACCTGATTCAACCTGACAAGTTACTGTATATAGTGCTTTTTCGGCAACAGTAAATGTGTAACCATTCCCTCTATCTACACCGACATAAGAGCCATATCCATCTGCACTTGTTCCCACACCTAAGCGTATTCTGAAAACATCACTGACGGCTCCGGTTAAAGTATAAGTACCGGCTTCTAATTCCCCTTTAAAAACTATGATATTGGCGTAGTTTGATGTACTGTTTGTGCCGTTTGCAGTAACACTTTTATCTGTATTAACAGTAAAGGTAACTCCACTTTTAGTTGATGTTTTTGCTGTATTTTTCAGCAGATTTCTCTTAACACAGCCAAGTGCTGATCTGTTAATTGCAATATTACTCCTGACATTTGCAAATGATTCAGCAATATCTGCACCAGTACTGTCTGAAACAGCCCTTTCTGCCTCACCTCCGTTTGCCGGCAAAGAGGACGGCGTGTCTGACAGATCATTGTAACTGCCGGAAAACGCTACCGGTTTCAAGTCGGCAAGCCACTTTTTCAGCTTTCCGAACAGCGTTTTTATCTCATCACCGCTTTGTATCTCCTGTCTGTTTACAGCCTGATTAAATTCAACATTTATTTCCGCTTTCATTATGCGTCCTCCAATGTGCAGTTGAGTACCAGTTTATCACTTGCTTTTACATAACCCCCAAGCAGATCGTCTACCTCTGTTTTGGTGTAGTAGCCGGAAAGATCAACTTCAGTTGTCTTTCCCATGTAATCCCATGCAGTGCCCGTCCAGTAATACTCCTGAAATTCGGAATCGCCTGCCGCACCAACCAGATAAACATCTCCGGTTTTCACATTTTCTGCAGGCAGACTGCCAACGCTGTCAACTCTGCCTTTAAGAGTAAACACACTTCCGATTGCTGTAATTGCGGTACTTATAGCGGAATCCACCTCGTCTTTAGTGTAATACTCCGCCATATCACCGCCGATATAAGGCAGCTGGGCATATGTCTGAACACCGTCGCCGATTTTGATTTTCGAGGAACTTTCACCAAGCTCCACACACACAAAACCTTTAGGTATCACTCTTGTGACCTGTGCCCACTGTGCCGCTGTTCTTGAATCAAGATAAATTTCTGTATTATTCATTGTAATCATGTTTATTCCTCCCTTAATCTGCTTTGAATTGCATCAAAGTCATTTAATCGTACATATATATTCTGAACCGAATCAAATCTGTAAGCCGCATTTTCATCAACAGCTATATAAAGCCTGTCCTCTCTGCCGACATTGGGAAATTCAAGACGGTTTGAAAAAACGAGTTCTGCCGGACTTGCCCCCACTGACTTCACCTTTCCAGAAACCGTCCCCCCTGCTGAAACCAGACCGCTGCCTGACGCTCCGGCAGAAACAGTACCGCTGATTGTTTCCATTAATTATCACCCTCCAGATCACTTACCCTGCTTACAGAATGCATTATTTCAAAATCCCCCTGAGCATAAGTGTAAGCCTCGTCCATTTTTTCCATATCCGGAATATACATAAAGCTGTACTCATAACCGTCTGGCGAAAAGTCGGTTTCAGCCGGCAGAATTCTGAATGACAGAATACCGTCAATGTAATCATCTGCTGTAAGGATTCGCTTTATAAGCGTTTTACCGCTGTACTTTGATTTTACTGTAAAAATAATACATGAGTTTTCATCAAGAATAATGGGTTCAGTGGTACCATCCTCCATAACTTTTTCCGGCTGTGTTGACAATGCCGCTGAATCTCCCCTGCTGACATGAATGCCTGAATTTTTGTCAATATACAGCATTTTTACTTCACCTTCCTTTCAATCTCACTGTGCAGTCGTTTAATAAACTTCTCCCCTGCCACCCCGTTTTTTCTGTATCCCCATACCCCTAAAAGGTAATTTACAGCATTAAGGGTGCCGCTGCCGAAATATATGTTCTTGTCCACACCGTACTTGTTTATTCCAAGAGTTTTCGCAATCAGCAACAGTTCTTTCAGACAGAGAACGCCAATCGTAGCGTCACCTTTTTTATAGCCGGACTTGTCCAGTATTTCAGGTTCCAATTTTTCCTTAACGTCCGCCCTGAATTTTTTCCACGCTGAATTGCTGTTGTCGTCAGAACCACCCTTATTCTCCGGTACAAAGGATTTCGGGCAAACCTTTCCGGTAACGTCAAAGTGCCTTATAATATTGCTTTCGTCAAGACCATACTTTCGGCAAAGGTATGCGCAAAGTTCAATAAGACTGCTGTAAGTCTTTTCATTGAATTTTCCGGTACTGTCAGGGTGACAGCACTCAACCGAAACGCTCCATGAATTAGCCTGACAGGTACACCATGCAACTTCTTCGTCCGGAATACAGCATATAATTTCTCCGTTCAAACCGATTATGTAGTTGGCAGAAACTTCGCATTTATTGTTCTGAAAATAATTCCTGTTGGCTTCGGCTGAAGTACCCGGATTTCCTATGTAGTGAACGGCAATTGCAGTTGTTTTCGCCCTTTTTTCATAAGGGCGGTTATTGGTGATAAGCTTGTTTGTGATTATCATTTTTCGTCCTCCTTTTTTTCGTGCTGCGTACCGAAATAGAACGCAATTACAGTGGTGAATATCATCAGAAACTGCTCACCTGATATTGCCCCTTTCAGTGACAGTGCCGCAAAGACAGCTGTCAGCACAATTGTTACAATGCTCTTGACATTTACCAGTTTTAACAGCTTATTTACCATGCTCCGTCCTCCTTTCAAGGTCGCTTATTCTGTGGTTGGCGACTTCAATTTTTTCTTCGATGACAGGCATTCGCCTTGCGAAGTTGTTGTGTTCAGCCACTTTGTTTTCAAGCTGCTGCAAGCGGTAATTAGTCATTTTCGACGAAACAAAAATACCGCTAAGTGTTCCGCCGAAGGTCCCCAGAAGAGAAATCAGTGCTACTAAAATTTCACTGTTCATTTTTTTACCTCCTCACCAATAGCTTAAAAACACCGACTTTTTGTATTATAATATGCAAATAAGGAAAAAGTGTAACTGAATTGTAATATTGTTTCCCAATAAAAAAGCCACTGTCAGTAAAAAACTGACAGTGGCTTGTTGTATAATTAAATTT
Organism: Oscillospiraceae bacterium; assembly: GCA_022788225.1. Taxonomy (GTDB): domain Bacteria; phylum Bacillota; class Clostridia; order Oscillospirales; family Ruminococcaceae; genus Porcipelethomonas. The sequence continues at coordinate 6,434 of JALEVO010000108.1, forward strand.
TATTTTACAATTGCATCAATAGCGTCAAGCTCTTCCTGAGTGAAATCTGTTCTGAACGCTGCCTGAACATTTTCCTCTATCTGCTCCGGACGGCTTGCACCGGTTATGACAGTCGTAACCTTTCCGTCACGCAAAACCCATGAAACTGCAAGCTGAGAAAGTTTCTGACCTCTTGCAGCAGCAATCTCATTAAGCCTTACAAGCTTGCTCATTGTCACATCATCCGGCTTGTTTTTCATCCACGGACGGTTTGACGTACCGCTGCCCCCTAAATATTTGTCAGTCAGCAGACCCTGTGCCAGCGGTGAAAATACCGCAAGTCCAATTCCGTTTTCAGCAGAGTAATCTTTAAGACCGTCTGTTTCTATCCAGCGGTTAATCATTGAATATGACGGCTGATTTATGATAAACGGTGTTTTCAGTTCGTCAAAGATTTTCTTTATTTCAGCAGTCTGCTTGGCATTATAGTTGGATATTCCGACGTAAAGCGCCTTTCCCTGTCTGACAGCCTGGTCGAGAGCGCAGGCTATTTCCTCTGCCGGAGTTTCGGGATCGTAGACATGGTGATAGAAAATATCAACATAGTCCAGTCCCATTCTTTTCAGTGACTGGTCGAGAGAGGAAAGAAGATATTTCCTTGAGCCGTGCTTGCAGCCATAGGGTCCCTGCCACATATCATACCCTGCCTTGGTAGATATGCAGAGTTCATCACGGTATTCACCCAGCCCACGGCGGAGTATCTTTCCGAAGTTTTCTTCCGCTGAACCGTTATGCGGGTCACCGTAGTTATTGGCAAGGTCAAAATATACCACGCCGAGGTCAAAGGCAGTATGGCACATTTTTTCCATATTTTCAAAGCTGTCGCTGTAGCTGAAATTCTGCCACAGTCCCAGTGAAACAGGAGGCAGTCTGAGTCCCCATTTTCCGGTTTTATTGTAATACATCTTGTCATATCTCTTATCGCTTGCTGTATACATAATGATTTCTCCTTTTTTGTGATATTTTCATATTATCACAGCTTTCCGTATCTGTCAAGTAGCAAAAAGAGGAGTTTTGTCATAAGCTGATAGTGGTAGTGTTTATACCACAAAAAAGCAGCAATGCATAAATTGTCATTACTGCATTAAAGGAGGTTTTTTTATTGGATTTCAGTATGTTTGAAAATATGAGATTCAGTAATGATTATCAGCGCCCCGTCAATAACAGTATGGCGTCACATACAGTTCCGGGAAGTATGAGCCGTTTTCCGGAGGAAACTCCCCTTGCAATGGCTTATGTTCCCATGCAGCAGTGGTCAGAGGTTTATAACGAGGCTGATGCTTTTGATGCCGGAACACTGTTTCCGGAACTGAATCTTCCATTTGAACCGGAGGAGGGCTGTTATGGACAAAGATAAACTTTTCCGGACTATTCAGATGTATGGCTTTGCAATTGATGAAATAGTCCTTTATCTTGACACTCACCCAAACTGTCAGAATGCTCTGAATTATTACCACAAATATAACGAATTAAAGCGTGAGGCAGTGGAAGAGTATAACAGACTTTATGGTCCCCTTACAGCAAAACAGGTCAGAAGCCGTGAAAAATGGACATGGACAAATGAACCATGGCCATGGGAAAGGAGTGCCAACTGATGTGGAACTATGAGAAAAAACTACAGTATCCTGTAAATATTAAAAATCCAAATCCAAAGCTTGCAAAGTTCATCATAGCGCAGCTTGGCGGTCCGGACGGCGAACTGGCTGCATCCATGAGGTACCTCAATCAGCGATATACTGCACCGTATGGCGAGATCAAGGGGCTTTTAACGGATATAGGCACAGAAGAATTAGGACACATGGAAATGATATCCGCAATCCTGTATCAGCTTACAAGAAACCTTACCCCTGAGCAGATCAAAGCAAGCGGATTTGACGCTTACTTCGTTGACCATACAACGGGTATTTATCCGTCAAGTGCTTCGGGTGTACCGTTTTCTGCGGCATATTTCCAGTCAAAGGGTGACCCGATAACAGACTTGGTTGAAGATATGGCTGCAGAGCAGAAAGCACGTTCAACCTATGACAACATTCTTCGTCTTGCCGACGATCCGGATGTAAGAGATGTTATTAAGTTCCTGAGGGAAAGGGAAATTGTTCATTTTCAGAGGTTCGGCGAAGGACTTCGCATAACTCAGGATAATCTTAATTCACGAAATTTCTACGCCTGCAATCCATCATTTGACAAAAACTGCGGAAGAAACTGCCGCAGAAGAATGAACTAAAAAATCCGGCGGTTATGCCGGATTTTTCATTATTTCAATTGCTTTCTGGAGTTGAGTATCTTCACTTTCCGGAATATCTTCGATTGCTGTCTGAGAATATTTTTCCGGCATATCAACTTCATAATCCGGTGCAAGACCAACTCCGTGGTAGCACTCTGATTTTACCGTTCTGTACTTTGCCACAGTAAGTCTTAGTCCACCGCCGTTGTCAAGATTGTAAGTGTTCTGCATAATTCCTTTGCCGAAGGTGTTTTTTCCCACTAAAACTGCCTTGTCAAAATCCCTCAGTGAAGCTGCAAATAACTCCGCGGCACTGGCGGAATTTTCATTTACCAGTACAGCCATAGGCAGATTAAGTTCCATAGAATCTGACTTGCATATTACCTCCGAACTGCCGTCTTTGTACTCTGCAATTGCAATATCACCTTCCGGCAGCAAAGGATCAAGACACTCCGAGCAGGCAGAAACAAGTCCGCCGCCATTGTTTCTCAGGTCAAAAATCACTGCTTTTGCGCCGTCCTCAAGACATTTTTTCAGTTCAACGTTATATTGATATGAAGTATTTTCCTTGAAACCAGTAATTCTGATATACGCAATATCGTTTTCAATCATACGACTTGTAACAGTCTTTGAAATAATTTCTTCACGGGTAATGGTAAAATCAAGCTGTTGGGTGCCACGCTGAACAGTCAGCGTAACATCTGTCCCCGTTTCTCCCCTGACAAGCTTAACAGCGTCGGCATACTCCATTTCTGATACATTTTTTCCGTCTATTGCGGTTATTACATCGTCAACCTTCATACCTGCCTCTTTAGCCGGTCCATCTTGGTTGACTTCCACAATCTTTATTTCGTTTTCATCAGTCAGATTTACAACAATTCCTATACCGCTTATTGAGCCCTTTGCGTCAAGAAGATTCTGCTCATATTCGTCCGGAGTCATGTAGGCAGAGTATTTGTCATCAAGTGCAGCTACCATTGCTTTAAGTGAACTGTCAACAATCTCTTCCTCATCATATTCGCCGTAATAATTTTTGTCAATATACTGGTCAACCGTATATATATCTTCGATTGATTTTGCCTTTTTTCTCAGCATTGCAACATTGTCATTGCACACCTGAAATGCCCAGAATGATGTTGCCGAAAATGTTAAAACTGTGGCTGCACCGGCGATAACAGCCGCAGACTTAATACTGATTTTCTTTTCCATATTGGACTGTACCCTTTCTTTGTTACACAAAACAGGGCAAGATTTAAAGCTTGCCCTGTAATTTTATGTGTTAAAACGCTTAATAAAGATAGCTTGTCGGGTCAACTGTTGAACCGCCTACCCTTACTTCAAAATGCAGATGGAAACCTGTCGACCAGCCTGTTGAGCCTACAGAACCGATTGCCTCGCCTCTTGAAACTGACTGTCCCACAGAAACATAGACATCTGCGCAATGACCGTAAAGAGTTGAAATACCATTTCCATGATCTATAACAATATAGTTTCCGTAACCACCGTTACAGCCGCAGCTGCTGTCCTTACCATAGTTGTGAGTACATCCTGTTTTTACAAGTGTAACTGTTCCGCTGTCAGCGGCAGTAACAGCTGCTCCGGAAATACCTCCGCCTGCGATATCAATACCGGCATGGAGAGAGCCCCATCTGTAGCCGTATCCGCTGGAAATTCCATAGAATCCCGGAACAGGCCATGACAATGAACCGCCGTAATTTTCGTCAGCTGAAGTTTCAGGAACATAGTCACTGTCGGAAGAGCCGCTGTCAGAATAACTGTCATCACTGTAATAGTCGTCATCATCGTCTTCCTCGGCTGCTGCTGCCTCTTCTGCCTGACGCTGTGCCTCTGCAGCCTGACGCTGTCTTTCGATTTCAGCCTCGATTTCCTCCATTTCAGCGTCCATAGCGGCATTATCAGCCTCAAGAGAGTCGATATCTCTCTGTCTTGACGCCATATCGGCTTCCTTACGCTTTATGTAGTCATCAGATTCAGCATAGTCTGCCTGAAGCTGTTCGATAGCTGCATTTAGTTCTTTCTTATTGTCCTCCTGTGTTTGAAGGTCAGCGGCAAGTTCAGCTTTTTCAAGGTCAAGCTGTGCCTGTGCCTCTTCAAACTGTTCAAGCTGTGTTTTAAGAGAGTCGATCAGTTCGTCATCATGCTTTGCAACCTGGGATATAAACTCGATTTTTGAAAGCATATCGTAAAAATCAGTTGCTCCTACAAGTGCAGACGCAAGACTGTCGTTGCCGGAAATATACATTGCTCTCAGACGAGCCTTGAAAAGTTCAAGTCCCTCGTCGATATCAACCTGTTTCTGGGCAATATCCTTTTCCAGCTGGTCAATTTTATTTTCTTTTTCCTCGATTTTGTTGCTAAGGTCATTGATAATAGTATTTACATTATCAATGTTTTCATTCTGAAGATCAATTTTTTCCTGAAGCTGCCGCTGATATTCTTCCTGTTCAGCTACATCATCTTTCAGACTGTCAAGCTGTTCCTGAAGTGCATCAATTTCAGCCTGATTTTCAGCCTTTTCAGCTTCGATATCAGAAATAGTTTTAGCCTCTGTTTTAATAACAGGCTTTCCGTAATTCACACAGGTAAGACTTCCCGCTGTTATCACTGCGCAGAGCACAAGTGCCATAGCTTTAAGCTTATTTTTTCCGAATGTGATTTTCATAAATAACCGCCGGTTTCTTCCGGCTAAACACCACCAATCTTAAAATTCCGTAATACTTCCGGACAGAACAATAAATGATGTCTGTCCTTATACGTTCAGATGTTTTCTTGTACTGAGAACACTTCCCAGAGCGCCCACAACTGCTCCGGAAATAATGTATGACAGTGCAACTTTTATAATAATATCGCCGAAAGGAAGAATACTTCCCGTACCGATAATATTAAGTATATTTACCTCTTCAGTAAGCAGATTTACAACTGCGTCATATCCTATCCATGTTATAATTGTGGCAACAACTCCGGCAGCCATACCGGTTATCATTCCCTCAACAAAGAACGGGATACGAATGAAAGCGTTGGTCGCACCAACATATTTCATAATACTGATTTCATTTCTTCTTGCAAATACGCTGGCTTTTGTTGTATTGGAAATAATAACCATAGAAACAATAGCAAGGGCGATAATAATAGCAGAAGCAATAAGAGTTATAATCTTTTTCATCTCCGTAAGAATATTAACGAAATCATAAGCGGCTCTGATAGAATATACATGGTCAAGTTCATTTATCAGAGTAACCGTTTCAGATGTCATGGAAATATCCTTTATTTTAAGTCTGAATGAATCCGGAAGAGGGTTGTCCCCTTCAAGGGAGGTAAAAAGCTCCTCATATTCATTCATGCTTTTTTTCATATCCTCAAAAGCCTTGTCCTTTGAGTAGAATTCAACCTTGTCCACATTATCCATCTGTTCAAGGAGAACCTGCATTTCCAGAACCTGAGAGTTTGTTGTATTGTCATCAAGGTAAACGATTACCTCGTTTTTGTTTTCAACTCCGCCGATCATGGAATTAATGTTAATGTAAAAAAGAATTGAAATACCCACAAGCAGGATAGAAACAAGCAGAACGCAGAAAGACGCAAATGCCATCATTCTGTTTTTCCATACATTTTCAAATCCCTGCTTTGTAAGATATCTTATACCGCTAATCTTCATTGACTCCTCCAATCACCTCGTCAAAAACGATTTCGCCGGAATCAATGTTTATGATTCTTCCGCCGAAATGACGTACAAGGTCATGCTCATGGGTAACCATAAGAATGGTAGTACCGCAGTCGTTTATGCCCTTGAGGAGGTCAACGATTTCATACGAAAGCTCCGGGTCAATATTTCCCGTAGGCTCGTCGGCAATAATCAGCTGAGGGTCATTTACAAGTGCTCTTGCAATGGCAACACGCTGCTGCTCACCGCCTGAAAGCTGATTAGGGTATGAGTTGGATTTTTCCTGAAGTCCCACAAGACTTATAACATAAGGAACTCTTTTTCTTATGTATTTTTTCGGTGCGTCAATAACACGAAGTACGAAAGCAATGTTTTCGTAAACTGTCATTGACGGGATAAGTCTGAAATCCTGAAAGACGAATCCGATAGTTCTGCGAAACTCCGGAATTTTCTTTCTTTTAAGTGTACTTAAGTTATAGTCATTGACCATAACTATTCCGCTTGTTGCGTCAATTTCCTTCAATATAAGCTTGATAAGAGTACTTTTTCCGGCACCTGATGAGCCTACAACAAAAGCAAACTCTCCGTCGTTTATTCTTAAGCTTACATTGTTGAGTGCGTCAACACCTGTTGAATAGGTGACAGACACATTTTTCAGTTCTACCAAATTGGACACCTTCCTTTAGCCGGAAATATCCGGCGTAAATTGATTTGTCCCATGCAGTCATCAGAATTTAACCGGATTAGCGGATAAATACTTCTTAACCATAAGGGCAATCTTGAAAATGATAGCATGGTCGAATTCCCTGAGGTCAAGTCCTGTAAGCTTTTTGATTTTTTCAAGTCTGTAAACAAGTGTATTTCTGTGAACAAAAAGCTTTCTTGATGTCTCAGAAACGTTAAGGTTGTTTTCAAAAAACTTCTGGATTGTAAACAGTGTTTCATGATCGAGAGATTCGATGCTTCCCTTTTTGAATACTTCGTGGAGGAATGTTTCGCAAAGGGTTGTAGGCAGATGATAGATGAGTCTTGCGATACCGAGATTATCATAGCTTACGATATTTTTGTCAGTATCAAAAACCTTGCCGACTTCAAGAGCCATCTGTGCCTCCTTGAACGAACGTGCAAGTTCCTTTACGCCTACAACGGCAGTACCGATTCCCACATTAACTCTTGTATAGAATTCGCTGCTGAGGGTATCGGAAATAGAACGGGCAAGCTTTTCAAGGTCCTTTGAATCAACTGTGCTTTTGATTTCCTTAACAAGCACGATGTCGCTTTCTGTGATGTTGAAAACGAAGTCCTTGTTTTTGTCCGGAAAGAGGTTCTGGATTACGTCGTAAGCGGAAATATCGTTTGCTGAAACGATTCTTATGAGAAATACAACTCTGCTTATCTCTGCATTGAAGTGCAGTTCTCTTGCCTTGATAACGATATCACCTGGCAGAACGTTGTCTAAAACAACATTCTTTATGAAATTGTTTCTGTCATACTTTTCGTCGTAGTACTGCTTGATGTTGGACAGACTGATAGCCATAATTGTGGCATACTTTGCGGCATTGTCATCAACGCCCTCCACAAAAACTGCATATTCCGGCTTTACCCTTGAGCCGAAAGGCTTATAGGTGTATCCATCACGAATAAAGATATCATGGGAGTCATTAAGGTCGAGAGAAACAAACTCGTTTGTTGTTCCGACCTTTGTGAGGTCACTGCAGGCAATAATTGTGGCAGTTTCGTCCACAACACCGATAACGGCATTTACAGCGTCCCTCATCTGGTGTACAAGACCTTGAAATAATCTGTTAGACATATGGGGGTATTCCTTTCTGTTTTATTTTTCTTTTCACAGTTCTGATATATTACAAATTGTAACACACAGAACATCAGCATTTCATGGGTTTTAAACTTTTAAAATGTCATACGCTTACAAACGATTAATCATTTGTAACTGAACTGTAACTTGTACTGTATATATAATATCACATTTTTTCCGGTTTGTCAATTTTTAATATTGATAAAGTATTTCTGAGTGCCTGAAGTACAGCACGGCAGAGTACAAGTCTTGCTTTTTTAAGTTCTTCTGTTTCAGCATTTTTCACGCTGCAGGCGTCATAGAACTTGTGGAAAAGGGTTGCAAGTTCAACTGCATACTTAGTAATTTTTGACGGGTCATAAGTCTTTGCGGCACTGTCAATAACCTCCGGAAGTGACGCAAGATGGCGTATCAGCTCGATTTCCTGCGGCTTGTCCAGAATGTCAAGTTCGTCCGCATTGTAGGAGTCAACATCATATCCGGAAACTCTCAGTGCTGTTATAAGACTGCAAATTCTTGCATGAGCGTACTGAACATAGAACACCGGATTCTGGGAAGATTTTTCAACTGCAAGGTCCAGATCGAAATCAAAATGTGAATTCGGCTCACGGTAATTAAAGAAAAATCTTGCAGCGTCAATCGGAATTTCGTCAAGGAGAGTTGAAAGTGTAATAGCCTTTCCGGAACGCTTTGAAAGCTTGTACTTTTCTCCGTCCTTCACGAGATTTACCATTTGCATGATAACAATGTCAAGCCTGTCCGCATCTACGCCAAGAGCAGTAAGGGCGGCTTTCATTCTCGGGATATAGCCGTGGTGGTCTGCACCGAAAATATCAATTGCCTTGTCAAAACCTCTTGTCACAAGCTTGTTGTAGTGGTAGGCAATGTCCGGAACAAAGTAGGTCGGGATTCCGTTTGCACGGACAAGAACTCTGTCCTTTTCATCCCCCAGTTCAGAGGACTTGAACCATATCGCACCCTCTTTTTCGTAGGTATATCCTCTTTCTGTCAGCATTTCAACGATTTTCTTTACAGAACCGTCATTGTGAAGAGTGCTTTCACGAAACCATGTATCATAGGTGATACGGTATTTGCCGAGATCCTTTTCCAGTCCGTCGATATTTTTCGGAAGAGCGTATGCAACAAGTTCCTTTCTGCGCTCCTCTTCAGGCTGTTTTGAAAGACCCGCACCGTGTTCCTCAAAGAAATTGTGTGCATGAGCAATAATGTCCATTCCCAGATAAACGTCCTCCGGCATAGGGAAAGTTTCGGAATCGTTGTAGACTGCTTCGCATATCTTTTCAGTTTCATTGCCGGATTTCGCCATGACAGCAAGTCCGTCCCTGCTGCAGAGCTGCATATATCTTAAGTCAAGGGACTTTCCGAATTTTTCTATCTGATTGCCGGCGTCGTTTACATAAAATTCTCTTTCAACGCTGTATCCAGCCCAGTCAAGAATCTCTGCAAGACCGTCGCCTATTGCTCCGCCTCTTGCATTTCCGATATGCATAGGACCTGTGGGATTAGCGGAAACGAACTCCACCAGCACTCTTTTTCCTGCGCCTGTATTTGTTCTGCCGTAGCCGTCACCCTCGCATATAACAGTGTCCGCAACTGCCGAAAACCATTTTTTCGAGAGGAAATAGTTGATAAATCCCGGACCTGCAATTTCTATCCTTTCAAAGTATGTACCGTCAAGTACAGCTTCTTCACAGATAAGTTCTGCAATTTTTCTTGGTGCAAGTCTGAAAGCCTTTGCCATGACCATTGCCGCATTTGCAGCAAAATCGCCGTGGCTCTTGTCAGCAGGAATTTCAATGATAAAATCCGGAAGAGGTTCTGCCGGAGCCTTTCCCAGAGCAACAAGTCTGCCTAAGGAATCAAGGATTATTTCCCTTGCCTGTGATGATGCAAGCTTTAATAAGTCTGCCATTGGTTAAACCAGCCTTTCTATGCTTTTTATTATGGCCGTACAGATGTACGGAAAAAGGTATCAGCCGCCAATGTGCGGTGCTGCCTTGATATTCATTATGATTTCATTGTCCGACATATAGCTTGTGTTAATGTCGATTGTATATTTCATGTATAAGCTGCCGCCGTTTTCGTCCAGCTTATTTTCAATAGTATGAGTGTAAATTCCGATAACCATTTCACCGTAAGGCGTGGAATAATGGCAGTGGTGCCTTTTCCCCGGCTCGATTACAAGGTCTGAACTTGAACTGCCTCTTCTTATAATTGAGGCAAGTTTGTTTCCGGTAACGGTTATTTCAGTTTCAGAGCCTTCAAATCCGGTCGCCTCTGAATCAAGATAGCTTATCAGAAACTTGTCATCACTGCGTCTGAATTTTCCGGAGGTTACAAGTTCCGTTTCAGTCCTGTCATTATAAATGGACTGAATGCTTTTCATTTCTATTACATAATTTTCAGATTCCAAATTTTATTCTCCTAAATTACAGCTGAACACTTCTCCGCTTACCGGATGTTCAAGGAAGTGCTTAGCGTTTTCTTCAAAAAGCTCTCTGCTGTCGCTTACATAAAAAGTATTCTTTCCGACGTGCCCCTCTTCATTGAGCATATCAGCCGACATAAGACAGCTCTGTGCATATTTAGCAGCCTCTGCCCCGGGAGAAATAAGCTTTACTCCCTCCCCCATTATGTCTGCGATAATGTCCTTTATTACCGGATAATGGGTACAGCCCAGAATAAGGGTGTCAACCCCCTCCGCCTTGATAGGAGTGAGGTACTCTTCCGCTGCAAGCCGTGTTATCTGGCAGTCCCTTGCAGTGTAGCCGTTTTCAACAAGATGTACAAACAGCGGGCAGGCGTTGCCTATTACCTTTGCATGAGTCATAATAGCCTTAATAGCCTTTCCGTAGCTGCCGCTGCGTATAGTCGCAGGAGTACCGATAACACCGATTTTTCCGGTTTTTGTTGCAGCGCAGGCAGCCTGTGCCGCCGGAAGAAGCACTCCGGTAAAGGGCATATTTTCAACAAGCGGTTCAGACCCGATAACTGAACTGACAGTTCCGCAGGCGGCAATAATCATTTTAATTTTATGTTTCAGGAGAAAAGCAACGTCCTCTCTGGCGTACCTTAAAACAGTTTCACGGCTTCTGCTGCCGTAGGGTATTCTTGCGGTATCACCGAAATAAATTATGTCCTCTCCGGGCAGCAGGGCATTAAGTTCCTTGACTGCTGTAAGTCCGCCCATTCCCGAATCAAATACTCCGATAGCGTAATTGTTGTTCATATGAATGATTTCCTTTAATAGTTTCTTTCAGCATTGTCTATTGCCTGTTCGATAAGCTTGTCGATGAGGTAGCTGTAAGTCATGCCCAGATCCTCCATAAGCTTCGGGTACATACTGATAGATGTAAAGCCCGGCATTGTGTTTATTTCGTTGAGAATAACTTCACCGTCATCTGTCAGGAAGAAATCAACTCTTGAAAGTCCCTTGCAGCCCATAGCCTTGTATGCTTCTATTGCTGTTTCTCTGATAGCCTTTGCGCTTTCGTCCGGAATCTCTGCCGGAATACGCAGTTCAACGGAATTGTTTATATATTTGGACTCATAGTCATAAAAATCATTGCTCTTTGCAATCTCGCCTACGAATGATGCAAAAGGTGAATCATATCCGAAAACAGCGACTTCAAGTTCCTGTCCCTTTATAAATTCTTCTATTACAACCTTGTTGTCGTGGGAGAATGCAATTTTAACAGCCTCTTTAAGTGCCTCAAGGTCGTTTGCCTTGTTTATTCCGATTGAAGAACCGGCATTGGCAGGCTTTACAAAAACAGGGAAACCAAGGTCATCGGCAATTTCCGCACATTTTCTGTCAAGATGGTTTAAATCTCTCAGTCCTAACATTCTCCACTTTGCCGTTCTGATATTGTTGTAGTCGAGGACTGAATGTGTGTGGGTTTTGTCCATGCAGGACGCCGAGGCAAGGAGTCCGCAGCCGACATAAGGTATTCTTGAAAGGTCAAGGAGTCCCTGAACTGTTCCGTCCTCACCGTTTTTGCCGTGGAGAACAGGGAATACAACGTCAACCTTTCTTGTGGTATATTCGCCGTTTTCAAGAATGATGATACCCTTGTGGAGAGGGTCAGGAGAAATTATTGCAGATGAGCAGTCAGTATCCTTTTCCCATTCGCCGGACGCAATATTGCTCACATCTCCGGGATAGTAAAGCCAGCGTCCTTTTTTGGTGATTCCGATGCAGATTACCTCATATTTGTCCTTTGGCATATTTTCGATAACGTTAGATGCAGAGATAAGTGAGATATCATGTTCGCTCGAAACGCCGCCGAACAATACTGCGACTTTGATTTTTGACATTGTCTCCAACTCCTTAAATAATTATTTCCGTACCGGATTTTCCTGTGAAAGCTCCGGAAACTATTATGTATCACTATATTTTAACATATTCTGCGGGAAACTTCAAGTATTTTTGATAAAATAATAATCAGCAGGGGTGGTGCTGATAAGAAATCCATAGCATTTATACTATTATATATCTTAAAATCTAAAAAAATTCCCGGAAAATTATATTTTAACCTTGACTTTCAGGAAAATGTGTGGTATAATAGTGTTACCTCTTTCAGGGGGTTATTTTTTTGCTCCTCTGAACTGAGGGAGGCAAACTATTTATTTTCCGCAAAACGGAGGAATATCGTCAGGAGGTGCCGATATGAGAGTAAAGGTGACTTTAGCTTGTACAGAATGCAAGCAGCGTAACTATTGTACGAAGAAAAACAAGAAGAATGATCCTGACAGACTTGAAATGAACAAATATTGCAAGTTCTGTAAGAAGCATACTCTTCACAAGGAAACTAAGTAATACGGGAGGTCTTGACATGGCTAAGGAAGAAACCAAAAAAGAAAAGAAGACCTCGGACAAGTCCAAAAAGAAGAAACCCAACAGAGTGGCAAAATGGTTCAGAGACTTAAAAAGCGAATTTAAAAAGGTCGTATGGCCAAGCAAGAAGCAGGTGTTCAACAACACATTCGTTGTTCTGGTAACACTGGTAATATCAAGCGTATTCGTAGGCGGTCTTGATTTCGGACTGCTCAAGCTCTTTAAGTTCCTGCTGGGTATCGGGGACTAAAACAAGGACGAACATTTAAACTTTAGGGAGGATTTCAGATGTCAGAAGCAGCAAAATGGTATGTGATTCACACATATTCGGGCTATGAAAACAAGGTTGCACAGAATATTGAAAAAGTTGTGGAAAACAGAAAGCTTCACGACCTTATCCTTGAAGTGAGAGTTCCGACAGAAAAGGTAACTGAAATTACCGACGGCAAAACCAAGGAAGTTGAAAGAAAAACTTATCCGGGCTATGTTTTGCTGAAAATGGTTTATACCGATGATTCATGGTATGTCGTAAAGAATACCAGAGGCGTAACCGGATTCGTAGGTCCTGCCTCGGAACCGACTCCCCTTTCAGAGGAAGAGGTCCGTGCACTGGGAGTTGATTTGGGCAGCAGTACTGTTGAAGTCAATTTTGAAGTCGGAGATCAGGTTCAGGTTTCCGGAACAGCTATGGACGGCTTTGTCGGTATAGTACAGAAAATCAATATTGAAGACGGAACAGTTGATGTTTTGGTATCAATGTTCGGTCGTGAAACTCAGGCTACACTGGCGTTAAACCAGGTTATTAAGCTTGACGACTAAGTAAAAAAAGAAAAGCTGCAGATGCTTAAAGTGGGAGAGGCAAAAATTTTGTCATTGCCTCGGTGTTACCACAATTTTGGAGGTGCGAAAAGCATGGCACAGAAAGTAGTAGGCTATATAAAGCTTCAGATTCCGGCAGGTAAAGCAACACCTGCACCACCGGTTGGTCCGGCACTCGGTCAGCACGGTGTTAACATCATGGCGTTCACAAAGGAATTCAATGAAAGAACAAAGAATGATATCGGTATGATTATCCCTGTTGTTATTACAGTTTATGCAGACCGTTCATTCTCATTCGTAACAAAGACACCGCCGGCAGCGGTTCTTATCAAGAAAGCCTGCGGTATCGAAACTGCATCAGGCGTTCCAAACAAGAACAAGGTTGCAAACATTACAAAGGAACAGGTTCAGAAGATTGCTGAACAGAAGATGCCTGACCTGAATGCAGGTTCACTTGAAGCGGCAATGAGCATGATTGCCGGAACAGCTCGTTCAATGGGTATCGTTGTAGTTGATTAATGCCTGACGGATACGAAAGAATTTAAGCTTTTGTTTTCCGAAATGGTGGGAGGAAATTTCCGCTAACCGGATTTTGGGCGATTTAAGCAATCCGGTATTACCACTTTATATGGAGGATTTATAATGAAACACGGCAAGAAATATATGGAAAGCTGCAAGGCTGTTGACAGCTCAAAGCAGTATGATTCTGCTGAGGCTCTTGATTTAGTTTGCAAGAATGCCAAGGCTAAGTTTGATGAAACAGTTGAAGCGCATATCCGTCTGGGCGTTGACTCAAGACACGCTGACCAGCAGGTAAGAGGCGCTGTTGTTCTTCCTAACGGTACAGGTAAGAACGTTAGAGTATGCGTTTTCTGCAAGGAAGACAAGTATGACGCAGCTAAAGAGGCTGGCGCTGAATTTGTAGGCGGCATGGATCTCGTTGACAAGATCATGAAGGAAAACTGGATGGACTTTGACGTTGTAATCGCATCCCCTGACATGATGGGTCTGGTTGGACGTCTTGGTAAGGTTTTAGGTCCGAGAGGCTTAATGCCAAACCCAAAGGCTGGTACAGTTACTCCTGATGTTGCAAAGGCTGTAACAGAGGCTAAGGCTGGTAAGATTGAATACCGTCTTGACAAGACAAATATTATCCACTGCCCAATCGGCAAGGCATCATTCGGTGCTGCTAAGCTTGACGAAAACTTCACAACTCTTATGGAAGCAGTAGTTAAGGCTAAGCCGGCAGCTGCAAAGGGTACTTACATCAAGTCCTGCACAGTAACATCTACTATGGGTGTTGGTGTTCCGGTTTCAACAGTTAAGTACGGCGCATAATTTACTAAGATATATTAAAGCGGACAGTTTAATGTCCGCTTTAATAAAAATGTCCATATAGCTCAGCTGGATAGAGCGACCGCCTCCTAAGCGGTAGGCCGGAGGTTCGAATCCTCTTATGGACGCCAGCCGGGTGACCCCGGCAGGACAAATCGGATTTCATTTTATGGAATCCGATTTTTTGTTTTCGGCTGGAAAGCTTACTCTGTAGGGGACGGCGCCCTCGACGTCCCGGTCTGTGACCAGACATGACAATTCGTTGTTCATTTTATAGTATATGTTTCTTTGAGGCACGACCGGCAGCCATACATAAAATCAAAGGGACGTCGAGGGCGCCGTCCCCTACAAAAAATGTATTTTGCAAAAATTGATTTCTGTATGAAAATCCCTTATTTTTATTGACTTTTCATTGCAATCATGCTAAAATTTACTTATATAATAATTATCAGGGAGGCATTATGAATCAGACTGAATCAAGAGAAGATTATCTGGAAACAATATTACTGCTTATGAAAAGAAACGGAAATGTACGTTCTATAGACATAGCCAATGAACTTAATTATTCCAAGGCAAGTATAAGCAGAGCAGTGGGAATACTTAAATCAAATAAATATATAAATGTAGATGCAAACGGACAAATTACCTTTACGGGAATGGGTCTCCAGCGAGCTGAAGCAGTTTATGAAAGGCATACAAATATTAAAAAATTTCTTATAAAGGCACTTGATGTGTGTCCGGACACAGCAGAAGCAGATGCCTGTAAAATAGAGCATATATTAAGTGAAGAAACATATGATAAGATAAAGAGTTATGTTGAAAGGCAATGAAACAGCGGTGAATAAATGAAAAAAAGTCACTATAGGGTAATTATTATTCCTGCATTAATTTGTATGATTATAGTATCAGTTCTGGCTTTTTATTCAGCCGGAGTTGTGGGACGTTCTGAAGCACGAAAGCTTATAGACCAACGCCTTGAACTTGTCTGCGAAAACATTGACGAAAAAACTGCGTCATCAAAAAAACTGACCGAGGAAATATACAATAACTATCGCTCCAAGGCAAGGGTTGTTTCCATGATGCTTTCAAAGAATAATAATATATTTAACGATGAAACATCATTTGAGGAACTTCGTGTTGCAATAGGTGCTGATGTTATCAATGTTTCTGATGAAAACGGGATAATAAGATACAGTACTGATATGTCAGTTGAGGAAACCTGCGTTCTTGAAGAATTTATGAGAGGTATCGGAAATAAGGTTTTTTCAGAGGCAGTGCTGTCAGAATACGGCGGGAATAAGGTTGTAATAACTGGTTCTTCAAGGCTTGATGAAGCGGGAATTATTCAGATTCGTTTTTCACTGGAAAACTATCAGCAGCAGCTTGAACGTTCTGAACTTTCAACAGCCGTAACCCAGATGCCGATAATGAAACACGGTCATCTCGCTGTTATTGACACTGAAACAAACACTTATATAAGTCATACTGACAGCTATCTTAACGGTTCGGCAGTACAGTTTTCACCGGAGGATTTTTCAGAGGACAGCGGCTGGTTTTCATCGGAATATGACGGAAAAAGGGTACTTGTAAAATATAAAAAGCACGATGATGTGATAGTTGCCGGAATACTCCCCTATTCGGAAATATACCAGAGACGCAATTCTATACTGAAATGGCTTTTGTTTTCAATGTCCGTGTTGACAGTTATAACTGTTCTTTCAATGAGAAACTATGAAATCAGAAAAATGTCAGAATGACCTCCTTTTGTAATAAAAAGGAGGTCATTTTGTAAAAAAAGAAGTTTTCTGATTCAGAAGAAATTATGTTAATAAATCTCCCCGATATCTGAAAGTGCAATATGATATTTTGAGAACTTGTCCTCATGGTAGGAGCGTACTGATGAACTGAATTTTGTGGTTTCTCCTAAATCATTGCAGAACGGAAATTTGAGAGAATAAACCTTTCCCCCTGTTTCAGAAGCGTCAGCGATAAAAACAGTACCGCCGAATCTGCGGCAGAAGCGGCAGACAACGAACAAATCAGAGTCGGCAGTTTCATTTTCATAAAGCCTTTCAAATTGGCTGAATACTCTTTTTCCTGTTTTTTCACCCTCTGCCTTTGCAGAAGCGGTTAAGGAAACGTTCTCCCCTACCCTTTCAGCGTCAAGCATTATTACACTGCAGCCGGGATTGTGCCTGCCTGTAAGGACAATCAGAGAAAGCAGGCAGGCTGTAAGTCTTTCAGGGTCTGCCTTTATGTAAAGTTCCGGAGCGGCTTTTAGAACAATGTCTGTCTGCCCTTTGAGTATTCTGCGGCATATTTCAGCAAATTCCTCAAGAGCGTCTGTGAAATTTATTTTTACTGCCTCTGACGTATCCTCGGTGTATCTTATAAGTTCAGTTGTGTTGAGAACGGATTTAAGCAGCTTATAGCAGTTGCCGGCTGTTATATCAAGCAGTTTTTCCTTGTCATGCATACCAGCCTCATCAAGGGCTTTCTGGAGCATATTTGAGGCAAAAGATATACCCGTTACCGCCTGCCGTACCTGTGCCGCCTGATTGATAAAAAACTCCTTTACCGCACCTGATTTTATACTTTCATACATCACATCGTCACCGCTCATCTGAAGAACATAAAGCCGGTGTTCTTTATAATTGATTATCCGCCCTGAAAATTCAAGTCCGTTATAAGTGAAAAAATATTCACCGCTTTCAAGAATCCTGTTTTCTTTTCCCAGAAGTTCCTTGAATGTAACGCCGCTGAAAAAATTCAGAAGGTCGGTTTTGTTCTGCCATAGAATCTCAAATTCATAATTCATTATAAAGACATTTTCTGAAGAATTGGAAAAAATATTTTTTAAAATATCAAGTTCGTTCTGCATACTTCCCTCCGTTCTCTGATATGAGATTACCTTTTCTTATATTATACTACAAAAATATGAATAAATTAAGAACAAAACAATTACAATTCAAAAAAATTGTAGAAAATTAACAATAAATTTGTCGCTTTTTCACGAAATTTAGATGTAACAACATTTTCATTAATAAAAAAGGTTATTTTTTTGTCAAAGTACTTGAAATAAATTTAAAATTAGTGTACAATAATAATATAAATAATTAGGAGGTAATTTTCCAATGTCAGTAAAAGTTGCTATTAATGGTTTCGGTCGTATCGGCCGTCTTGCATTCAGACAGATGTTCGGTGCAGAAGGTTATGAGGTAGTTGCAATCAACGATCTTACAAAGCCTTCAATGCTCGCTCAGCTTCTCAAGTATGATACAGCTCAGGGCGGTTACTGCGGAAGAATCGGTGAAGATCTTCACACAGTTACAGCTGATGATGAGGCTGGTACTATCACAGTTGACGGTAAGACACTGAAAATCTACGCTAAGGCTAACGCTGCTGAGCTCCCATGGGGCGAAATCGGTGTTGACGTAGTTCTTGAGTGTACAGGTTTCTACTGCTCAAAGGACAAGTCACAGGCTCACATTGACGCAGGTGCTAAGAAGGTTGTTATTTCTGCTCCGGCAGGCAAGGACCTCAAGACAATCGTTTACAGCGTAAACGAAAAGACTCTTACAGCTGATGACAAGATCATCTCAGCTGCTTCATGCACAACAAACTGCCTCGCTCCTATGGCTGACACACTTAACAAGTATGCAGAAATCCAGAGCGGTATCATGAGCACAATCCACGCTTACACAGGCGACCAGATGATCCTCGACGGACCACACAGAAAGGGTGACCTGAGAAGAGCAAGAGCTGGTGCTGCTAACATCGTTCCTAACTCAACAGGTGCTGCTAAGGCTATCGGCCTTGTTATTCCAGAACTCAACGGCAAGCTCATCGGTTCTGCACAGAGAGTTCCAGTTCCAACAGGTTCTACAACAATCCTGACAGCTGTTGTTAAGGGCAAGGACGTAACAGTTGACGGCATCAACGCTGCTATGAAGGCTGCTGCTTCTGAGTCATTCGGCTACAACGAAGACGCTATCGTTTCTTCTGACGTTATCGGCATGAAGTACGGCTCACTCTTCGATGCTACTCAGACAATGGTTTCCAAGATCGCTGACGATCTGTATGAAGTTCAGGTTGTTTCATGGTATGACAACGAAAACTCATACACAAGCCAGATGGTTAGAACAATCAAGTACTTCGCTGAACTGGGCTAATCAACCAATAGCTTAATAAATAAGGCGGCTCTGAAAATGAGCCGCTTTTGTTATACCGGGAGAAAACATGAAATATAAAACACTGCTTATAATCAATGTTCTTTGCCTGCTTTTCAGCGCATGGATAATTATATATGAAATGGCATTTGCTGATGAAATCAACAAAAAACTGCTTGCAAAAGCCGCTGTCATTTTTGTGACCTTTTCACTGGCACTTTTAAAAATAAGACCGAAACGTTCGGTTTTTGACAAAAAACTTTATGCGGACAGATATAAGGAAATAATAGGTGACGCTTTTCAGAACGACCGCAAAAGCCTTGACCAGCTGATAAGCGCAATAGTAGATTACAACTATGACAAATACGACAAGGCGATAAAAAGGCTTGATAAGCTTGCTGAAACCTCCTGTACTGCCCCCTGTGACTACTCGGCAGTCCTGACCATTAAGGGCTTTGCCTTGAGTCACAGCAGCTGAACAATGCCGCAATAGAAACCTATGAGGAGCTTCTGAGATATGATAATTCCAATTCCAACATATGGTCTAATCTGGGACATCTGTATAGTCAGAAAGGTGAATCAGTAAAATGTGAAAACGCTTATCTCAATGCTATACACTATAATCCGGAAAATTTACTTGCACTCAACAATCTTGCCGCACTGTATTTCAGCCATGGGGACGCCGAAAGGACGCTTGAATACGCTCTCCGTACACTTGAACTGAAACCGGATATGTATCAGGCAATGAGTGCGGCGTCGCTGGCTTATAAAATGATGGGCGACTATGAAAACTCCGAAAATTATTTCAGGCTTTATTGTATGAACGGCGGGGATTCTGATGCGCTGAAAAAAGCACTTGAAAATGTCGGAGTGTAAGGCAGAATTAATACATAAATACACAAAACAAAAACCCCCCGTAAAGGGAGGTTTTTGCCATGATATAGGGATTATTGGGGATTTTTAATTTAACGCTGGGGTAAACGTTAAATTGAAGACATACTCATTAATGAGTATGTTTGTATTATATAATTCGTATGTGAAATCCCTGTGAAAACAACTTGAAAGAAATCGGAAATTGTTTTTTTACTTTTTCTGCTCTTTTTCGTCATCTTCCGACAAATCGTCCGGAAGAATATCGCTTATCTCAAACCAGAATGTCGAACCAGTTCCAATTACACTGTACACACCGAAATTGTAGCCGTGCTTTTTCAGAATAGCCTTGACAATTGAAAGTCCGAGACCTGTTCCCACTACTTCACGCTTGTGGTTTTCAGAGCGGTAGTACTTATCAAAAATAAGGCTTATCTTATCCTGTGAAATACCCTCGCCTGTGTCTGAA
Source organism: Oscillospiraceae bacterium (assembly GCA_022788225.1). Taxonomy (GTDB): domain Bacteria; phylum Bacillota; class Clostridia; order Oscillospirales; family Ruminococcaceae; genus Porcipelethomonas. The sequence goes on from JALEVO010000108.1 coordinate 26,715, forward strand.
ACCTCAATTCTTACACAGTCCGGCTTGTTAATCTGACGTACAAACACCTGCTTGTCGTCACCGGTATAATTGATAGCATTGTTTATCAGATTGTATATTACCTGCTGTATCTTTATGACGTCGCATTTCACCATAACGTCCTTGTCCGGCTGATAGTGAATGTTGTAATCAGACTGCTTTGATATACCCTTATATCTTGCAATGATACCATCTAAAACCTCGGTAATGCTGAACTCGCTGTAATTTAGCTTCTGATTGCCGTCCTCCAGCTTTGAAAGGTCGAGGATATCGTTTACAAGCTGTGCAAGACGGTCGGTTTCCTCAATGATGATTTCAAGGTGTTCATTCCTCTTTTGCGGATTGTCACCTGAAAGATCCCTTATCATCTCCGCATAGGCTTTAAGCATTGTCAGCGGTGTACGCAGGTCGTGGGACACGTTTGCGATAAGGTCACGCTGCATTGAGTCCACCTTTGATATTTCCTGTCCGGCATAGGTAAGAGTGCTTGCAAGCTGCTGTATTTCAAGGTATCCTCCGCCCTCAAACTTCGTATCATACTTCCCTGCCGCCAGCTGTTCTGCTGATTTGGTAATACGTGTGATAGGGTCGGCAATTCTCCTTGACATAAAGAAAGAAATGATAAGACCCAGCACAAGAAGATAGAAGGTTATTATAACAAGCTGTTTTTTTATGATAGACGCAGTTGAACCGATAGGCGCAAGGGGGGTGTTTATAACAAGATACCCCTCCGGGTCGTCAAGACTGCCTATAGTTGACACCATAATAAGTGTGTCACTGTTAATTGTATTATTGAACTCCTTGAAATATAACGCCCTTTTACCGCTTTCTTTAAGTTTTTGTATAAACTGATAGCAGATGTTGTTTGGACCGTGTATCAGACAGTTCCTGCCCATAACGTCCTTTGAGTAAAGGGTTCTGTTGTATTTGTCGGTTATCTCTATGCAGAGGTCGTTGTTGATTGCCATGTTGGTGAGCATTGCGCTGTAGTCCTCTTCGCCGTAGTGTTCAAGAATAGTCACTGCTTTCTGCTTTACATCTGAAATTTTCATTCCCTCATAAAAATTTTCCAGAAAAACTATCTGAAAAAGCCACAGCAGCATAAATACTACCGCAGTAAAGAACATGAAGTACTGCCATATTTTAACTTTAAGACTGGCACAGTGCCGTTTAGTTCTGACCGTATTCAAATTTATATCCCATTCCTCTCAGAGTAACGATAAATTTTCTGTAAGGACCAAGACTGTTTCTGAGCATTTTTATGTGAGTGTCAACAGTGCGGTCATCACCGAAAAAGTCATATCCCCAGACCTCCTCCAGCAGTTTATCTCTTGTAAGGGCAAGATTCTTGTTCTTGACGAGATAGAAAAGCAGGTCGTATTCCTTTGGAGTCATGGACGCCTTTTCGCCGTCAACATAAACTTCTCTTCCGGCAAGGTCGATTTCAAGGCCGTCAAATTTAAGCTTTTCCGGAACATCACTTGCCGGACGTGTATTGCGTTTGATTACTGCCTTGATTCGTGCCATAAGTTCCTTTGGAGAAAACGGTTTTACAACGTAATCGTCAATACCCAGTTCAAAGCCGAAAAGCTTGTCATATTCCTCGCCCCTTGCAGAAAGCATTATGACAGGAATGGACTTGTACTTTTTTATTTCCTTGCAGGTAGAAAAGCCGTCAAGCTTTGGCATCATTATATCCATGACAATAAGGTCGTAGTCGTTGTTTTTTACAAGTTCCACAGCCTCCATGCCGTTTTCTGCCTCTGCCACCTCATAGCCCTCAAACTCTGCGTATTCCCTGACAACTCTGCGGATATTGATTTCATCATCTACAATAAGGATTTTGCTCATAATTTTACGCCTCCTGTTTAATTTTGTTTTGGTTCATGTATAGTATACTATATAATTGTGAATATTCTGTGAAAGGTGAAAATCTTTTGAAAGAAATTTATTAGCAAATCCGATTTTTATATGCAGGGGCGACCATTGGTCGCCCGTGCAAGGCAGTATTTACCGAGGACAATAATAAAGATGTTTTCACAGACACAATCGCATTTCTTATTGACAAATTAAATAAAAATTGGTATAATAACATTATCAGCTTAATTAATTTTAAACAAATTAAATCCGGAATATAAAATGAAAGGATGGTCAAAGGAGTATGAAAAGAAGAATAGGTATTCTCACAAGCGGCGGCGACTGCCCCGGTCTTAACGCAACTATAAGAGGAGTGGCAAAAGCCTGCTATGAAATGATGGGAGAAGATAACGTCGAAATTATCGGTATCTCCAACGGCTACTACGGTCTTATAAACAACCTCTGCCATGAAATGCGTCCGGAAGAATTTTCAGGTATTCTCACAAGAGGCGGCACAATTCTCGGTACAAAACGTCAGCCGTTCAAGATGATGCAGGTAATCGGCGAAGATAACGTTGACAAGGTAAAAAATATGAAGGAAACCTACAAAAAGCAAAAGCTTGACTGTCTGCTGACTCTCGGCGGAAACGGTACTCACAAGACAAGCCATCTGCTTTCAAGTGAGGGACTTAACGTTATCGGTCTGCCAAAGACTATCGACAACGATATTTACGGCACAGACGTTACATTCGGTTTTCATTCAGCCGTTGACATTGCAACCGACGCTATCGACAGACTTCACACCACCGCCAACAGCCATTCAAGAATACTCCTTTGCGAGATAATGGGAAACAAGGCTGGCTGGCTCACTCTCAATGCCGGTATTGCCGGAGGTGCTGACATAATACTTATTCCAGAGATTCCTTATGACATTGACAAGGTATGCCAGTCAGTTATAAAGAGAAGCGAAAGCGGCAAGAACTTTTCTATCATAGCCGTAGCCGAGGGAGTTTTTGACAAGGACGAAGCTGCCATGAAGAAAAAGGAAAGGGCAAAGCGCAGAGCAGAGGCTGGTATAGTAACCGCCACAAACAGAATTGCCGCACAGATTCAGGCAAAAACCGGACTTGAAACAAGAGCCTGTGTTCCCGGACATATGTTAAGAGGAGGAAGCCCAAGCGCTTATGACAGAATCCTTGCGACCCAGTTCGGCGTTCATGCCGCAAAGCTTATTTCACAGGGCAAATACGGCAGGACTGTTGCCAAGATAGGCGGAAAGATAACATCCAACAAGCTTGAGGATATCGCAGGCAAGACAAAGTTTGTTTCACCTGACGACCAGCTGGTTACAACTGCTAAAAATCTCGGCATTTCATTTGGTGACTAAACATAAAAGATTATATTGCAGAACCGTTTCTGACGATTTGTGTCAGAGGCGGTTTTGTGCTTTGTAGGGGACGGCGCCACGACGTCCCTCCGATTTTCTGTATAGCTGCCGGTCGTGCAAAAAAGAAACATATACTTTAAAAGGAACAACGAATTGTCCTGTCTGGTCACAGACCGGGCTGTCGAGGGCGCCAGCCCCTACAGAAAGTTCATGTCAGGCACAGTTTATTTTAACGTAGCAGCAAATTGTACAAGTCCGGTTTTCATTGATTTATCGCAAGTTTCAAAGAAAAAAGTGCTGTATTTCACAAAAATCTGCTTGTGTTTTCGTCATTTTGCACAATCAAAATATTTGTCAAATTGCCCAGTAATTAAGAAAGAGGGTATTTTAATTTGTGTAAATTCAATTGCAAAATTCATCAAAAGCCTTATTTTACTGCAAAATTTGCGATTTTTAACAGAAAAAACAAATTGAAACTCAAAAAAAATCTACACTTGGGCAATTGACTTTAAAATCCGGCTGTGATATAAATATAATATACAAAAAAGTAAAGATAACTTTCTATGATGATATGTATTGTGAAAACAAAACAGGAGGATTACTTATGACTTACGAAGAAATCGTTGCGAAAGCAAAAGAAGAATTTGGTTCTGCTGATGTCAGCAATTACGAAGGACACCTCGCTTTACAGTTCAACGTAACAGGCGAAGGCGAAGGTATCTTCTACGCTGAGATTCATGACGGCAAACTTTTTATTGAGCCTTTTGACTACAAGGACAATGACGCAGTTTTAACAGCTGACGGCAGTGATATCATAAGCCTTTTCAGCGGTGCGCTTGATCCGGCTAAGGCTTTTGAAAGCGGAAAGCTTACTGTAACAGGCGATAACGCCAAGGCACTTTCAATCCTGCCGATTATCGAAAACAACAAGAAGCCTGCCAAGAAAACAACTAAGAAAGCAACAGCAAAGACAGCTGAAAAGCCTGCAAAGACTGCTGCAAAAACTACAAAGACAACTGCCAAGACAACAAAGGCAGCTGCAAAGAAAGACGAAGCACCTGCTATAATAGGTCTTGCTGAACCAAAGAAGGCTCCTGCAAAGGCAGCTGCTCCAAAGGCTGCTGCTAAGAAAACAACAGCTAAGGCAGCCAAGGAATCAACAAAGCCAGCTAAAACTGCTTCAAAGACAACATCTAAAAAAGGCTGATTAATGCTTTACTTAAAGAAGTGTGAGTATTCTGACGGTGACAAAAGAGTATCACACAGAAATGCAGTAAGGGCGGAGGCACATAAACTGCTCCGCTCGGTGCTGCTGCAAAATGGTATTCCAGAAAACAAACAGGAGTTTGTTTACAACAAATACGGCAAGCCATCCCTTAAAGAGGACTGCGGCTGTCATTTCAATATAAGTCACTGCGAAGAGCTGGCAGTGTGTGCAACAGCGGAAAATCCGGTTGGGGTTGACGCTGAAAAGATACGGAAGTTTCCGGAACACGTTCTGAGAAGATGCTTTACGGAACGTGAAATAAAATTTGTAAGAGAAAACAGTTCGCCTGAAACGGCCTTTTTTCAGCTGTGGACTCTTAAAGAAAGCCTTGTCAAGGCAATCGGAAAAGGACTTTCATATCCGCTGAAAAAAGCGGAATTTAACATCGAAAACAATCATATTACTGTAAATTCAGAATATAACCTTTCGGTTTTGCAGATAATAATAGACAATGAATTTATCTGCTCTGTGTGCAGCAGTAATATTTTCAATAATCAGGTATATTACAGGTCATTTGAAGAGAAATTCTCCTTTGACCACATTTAAACTGACTTTTTCATTGGTCTTTAACAAGGCCTTTAATAGCGGCAGCAGGCCGCCGTGATCCCCCTCTCTATTAGCACCGTTTAACCGCGGTGCTTTTTTTTGCATTCCCATTGACAAAATTTTATTTATAGTTCATAATGTATAATGGAAATCTGATTCGGAAAAATGAAAGGAAGTTTTACTATGCTTAAAGCAGCGGCAGTATTCAGCAGCAACATGGTTTTGCAGCGCAATAAAAATATAAATGTTTTCGGAAAAACAGACAGTTCTGTTGTCACAGTTTCAATAAACGGAATCGCAGTTAATGCGGAAATCACAGACGGAAAATGGACAGCTGTTCTCCCTCCCATGAACGCAGGCGGTCCTTACACACTGACTGTTGAGGACGGTACTGACAGGCTTGTTTTTGAAAATGTAATGGTGGGGGAAGTGTGGCTTGCCGGAGGACAGTCCAACATGGAATTTGAACTGCGCAATGATAAAAATGGACAGGAAGTCCTTGAAAAGCTCTCTGATAAAACCAATGTGAGATTTTACTATACCCCTAAAAACGGCTTTATGGACGACGAATTTTACCGTGCCGAGGAAAACTCCTCATGGCAGACTGCCGGAAAAGAGTCCTCACAGCTCTGGTCGGCGGCAGGTTTTTACTTTGCTCAGATGCTCTCGGAAAAACTGGGTGTAACTGTGGGAATAATCGGCTGCAACTGGGGCGGTACTTCCGCTTCTGCATGGATGAGCCGTGAATATCTGGAGGGAATTGAGGAACTTGCCCCTTACATTGACGAATACGACAAGGCAGTCACCGGAAAAACTGACCAGCAGATGATTGAAGAGTATGACGAGTACTGCCGCTATGATGCGGAGTGGAATATAAAATCGCAGAAATGCTATGCTGAAAATCCGGATATAAACTGGGACGAGGTACAAAAGATATGCGGCAAAAACCTCTGGCCCGGACCTATGGGTATAAAAAATCCATTCAGGATATGCGGTCTGCACGAAACAATGATTTCAAGGGTTGCGCCCTACACAATCAGAGGTTTCCTCTATTATCAGGGAGAATCTGACGACCACAGACCGGACAGCTACTACACACTCTTAACACGTCTTATCGCCTGCTGGCGTCACGACTGGAACGACGAAGAACTCCCCTTTATAATGGTTCAGCTGCCAATGTTCAAGTATAAGGACGACATTGACAGAAAAAACTGGTGCAAGATTCGTGAGGCACAGATGAGGGCGTACAAAACAGTAAAGAACACCGGAATTGCTGTTATTACCGAGTGCGGAGAGTTCAACAATATCCACCCCACAGACAAAAAGCCTGTGGGTGAAAGGCTGTGCTTACAGGCGCTGTATCACGTCTACAACGACAGGACAGCTGACGCTTTCGGTCCTCTTTACCGTTCACACATTTACCGTGACGGCGGCGTTGAACTTTTATTTGACCATGCACAGGACGGTTTTGACGTAAAGGGTGAACCAATGGGATTTGAAATTGCCGGTGCGGACAAAGTGTATTACAAGGCAGACGCTACATTAAATGGTGACAGGATTTTCGTTAAATCTGATAAGGTGGAAGTACCAAAGTATGTAAGATACGCATGGACAAATTACATGGAAGTCAATGTTTTCGGCAGGAACGGAATACCCCTTGCGCCTTTCAGAACGGACATGGCAGATGAGTAAACGGAGGAAATACAAATGCCGCTTATCATAAACAACATACGGGGAGAACTCAGCGAGAACAGCGATTCTGTTATAAAAAAAGGACTGAAAAAAGCCGGAATTTCCGGAAAAGAAGTCATACGGAGCGGTATTTACAAAACCTCCCTTGACGCCCGCAAAAGAAATGATATCCACTTTATACACTCAGTTTTTGCTGAACTTTCGGACAAGGACATGGAGTGCTCTTTTAAGTCCGCCAATGTGAAATGCATCGAAAAGGAAACTTTCAGTCCTGAAATTTCCGGCGAAAAGGCTGACGGCAGAATCGTTATTGCCGGATTCGGGCCTGCCGGAATGTTCTGCGGACTTGTCCTTGCGGAACACGGCTACCGTCCCCTTATCCTTGAAAGGGGCGAGGACGCTGAAAGCCGTGTTGAGAGCGTAAAAAGGTACTGGTCAGGGGGCGAACTTAATACGGAATCAAACGTCCAGTTCGGAGAGGGCGGCGCAGGTACGTTCTCTGACGGCAAGCTGACAACACGGATAAACGACCCGCTTTGCAGATATGTTCTGGAGCGGTTTGTACAGTTCGGCGCACCGGAAGAAATCCTCATAAAAGCAAAACCCCATATCGGTACGGACAACCTGCGAAAAATCGTAAAGAATATACGAAACCGCATAATTGAATCGGGGGGCGAAGTGAAGTTCAGTTCAAGGCTTGACGATATCGTGACTGAAAATGGTGAGGTGAAAAAGGCAGTCTGGAACGGCAACGAAACCGAAACTGCCGCCCTTGTTGCCGCTGTGGGACATTCTGCAAGGGATACCTTTGAGATGCTTGCTCAAAAGCAGATTTTCATGGAACCAAAGCCGTTTTCTGTCGGCGTGAGAATTGAGCATAAGCAAAAAGACGTCAACGAGAGTCTTTACGGAAAATACGCCGACAACCCGTTTCTGCCTGTCGGTGAATACCAACTTTCCCACAGACGCAGGGACGGACGATGTGTCTACACTTTCTGTATGTGTCCCGGCGGTCACGTTGTTCCGGCGGCAAGCGAGGAAAAAACTGTGGTCACTAACGGAATGAGCGAGTTTGCCCGTGACGGAGAGAATGCAAATGCGGCTGTGGCGGTATCAGTTTCACCGGAGGATTTCGGAAACGGAGTACTGGACGGAGTTGATTTCGCACGAAAAATCGAGCAGAACGCATACAGGCTGACAGACGGAAAAGCCGCTCCGGCAACAACTGTGAGGGGCTTTTTAAACGGCAAGCCGGATATTGATACTGACATAAAGCCCACCTATGAAAGGGGCGTTATGCCATGTGAATTCAAAAAGATTTTTCCGTCAGCTGTGACTGATATGCTTGAAGAGGGACTGGGTATATTCTCCCGCAAAATGAACTGTTTCGGTGACCAGTCTGCCCTTATGACAGCACCGGAAACGAGAACTTCCTCTCCTGTGAGAATCAGCCGTACGGAAAACAGAAACAGTATATCACTGAAAAATTTCTACCCCTGCGGAGAGGGCGCAGGCTATGCCGGAGGGATAATGTCGGCGGCAGTTGACGGAATTAAAACTGCTATGGAGATAATGAAAAGAATTGCTCCCGAAAATTAGTTACTGGAGGACTGTTTAAATATGAATTTTGAAAAGCTGTCTGAAAAACTGCATATATGCGTCAGCGAGGAACACGGTTTCGGTACTGACGCTTTCCTGCTGACCCATTTTTCAGAATACAAGGCTAAGGACACTGCCTGCGATTTAGGAACAGGCTGCGGAATAATACCGATGATAATGCAGAGAAAAAATCCCCCGGCTGTGACCTACGCCGTTGATATACAAAAGCAGGCAATCGACCAGTTAAAAATAAGCCTTGAAAAAAGCGGAGTTGATACCATAGTTCCGGTATGCGCTGATTTAAAGGTGCTGTGGGAGGACGCACCACTGGGAAAGTGCAGTCTTGTAACCTGCAATCCTCCGTACAAGGCGGCAAAGGCAGGGATAGAAAGCGAGCTTGACGCCCACAAAATTGCAAGGCATGAGATTCTCTGCGACATAAACGACGTGTGCGCCGCCGCAGAAAAACTGCTTAAATTCGGGGGCAGGCTTTGTATCTGCAACCGTCCGGAAAGGCTTGCCGACGTGATTTCCGCCATGAAAAACAACAATATTGAGCCGAAAAGACTGCGGTTTGTCAGCAAGAATCCGTCCACTGCGCCGTGGCTGTTTCTTATCGAGGGAAAAAAAGGCTCAAAGCCGTTTATGAAGATAATGCCCCAGCTTTACATCTGGAATGAAAACGGCTATACAGACGAGGTTCAGGCTATTTATTCCGCCGGACTTGAAAAGGAGGACTGACGCTGATGGGAACACTTTATGTTGTGGGTACGCCAATCGGAAACATGGACGATATAACTTTCAGACAGCTTAAAACCCTTGAGGAAGTGGACTTTATCGCCGCTGAAGACACCCGTGTGACACTCAAGCTTTTAAACAGGTACGAGATAAAAAAGCCCCTTGTAAGCTATCACGGACACAGCACCGAAAGCTGTGCCGCTAATATTATCGCAAGAATACAAAGCGGTGAAAATGCCGCAATCGTTACAGACGCCGGAATGCCCTGCATATCAGACCCGGGAGAAGTGCTGGTTAAAATGTGCGCAGAGCATGGGATTGACGTTAAAGTCGTACCGGGGCCAAGCGCCGTAGTTTCTGCCCTTGCCGTTTCCGGACTGAACACCTCTCGCTTTGCATTTGAGGGGTTTTTGTCGGTAAACAAAAAGCAGAGGTATGACCACCTTGAAAGTATTCAGAACGAAACAAGAACGCTGATTTTCTACGAAGCCCCCCACAAGCTTATGAATACTTTGCAGGACTTTCTGAAATATTTCGGGGACAGAAAACTTTCCCATTGCCGTGAGCTTACCAAAATTCATGAAGAAGTCCTTAGAATGACCGTTTCTGAGGCGATTGAGTATTATCAGAGCAGAAACCCCAAGGGGGAATATGTACTGGTGGTTGAGGGCGCAAAGCCTGTGTCACTTTCAGATGAGTTTACACTTGAAACTGCCGCACAGCTTGCAAAACAGTATGTCAGCGAGGGCGAAAAGCTGTCTGACGCCTGCAAAAAAGCCGCTAAGGAAACCGGCTTCTCCAAAAGCAATATTTATTCGTTTATTATAAACGAGGAGGACGGACAATGAGAATACCCAGAGCGGCGTGTATAAACGACCTTTCCGGATTCGGAAGATGCTCGCTGACTACTGCCATTTCAGTAATTTCTGCCGCAGGAGTACAGGTCTGCCCTGTGCCCACAGCCGTACTTTCAAAGCACACCCAGTTCCCCGACTTTTACTTTCACGACCTGACTGAAACAATGCCCCCGTATCTTGAAAGCTGGGGAAACATTGAGTTTGACGGCATTTACAGCGGTTTTTTAGGCTCACCGGAACAGATTGACATTACACAAAGCTTTATTTTGTCCTGCAAAGAGAAAAAACCGGATATACAGGTAATAGTTGACCCGGTTATGGGAGACAAGGGCAGGCTTTATGCCACATACACAGAGGAAATGTGCCGGCGTATCAGAGGGCTTATCGCTCACAGCGATATTATCACCCCCAACATTACAGAAGCCTGCTTTCTGACAGGTATGCCATACACAGGCGAAGACATTTCCAACGAAACCGCAGAACAGCTTATTAAAAGTCTTTCAGAGCTTTGCGGCGGACAGGTGGTACTGACGGGAATTGAAAGAAAAGACTTCATGACAAATCTGGTTTATGACGGAAATGCTCTTACATTCTGTGATATTATCCGTGAAAAACAGGTCTTTTCGGGTACGGGAGATATTTTTGCGTCAGTTGTGTGTGCAATGATTTTAAAGGGGAAAACACTGGTTCAGGCTGTCAGCGACGCAGGAGAGTTTATTTCAAATGCTATAAGATACACGGTTAAATCCGGTGCACCCTTGACTGAGGGTGTTATATTTGAGCCGGTTTTATACACTCTTGGAAACAATTAAAAGGTGACGTCCGGAAAGGGCGCCACCTTATTTTTGCAGACTGTTAACCAATAATTTCAAGTGGATTCACATAAGAACCGTTTTTCACCGTTTCAAAATGCAGATGTGATTCCTCTGATGTTTCAATGTCAGCAGTTTCGCCTACAGCACCAATCTCCTCGCCGCTGCCGACCTCCTGTCCGACCTGAACAGTAACACCCTCATTGAGATTGCTGTATTTTGTAATAATGCCGTTGCCGTGGTCAATAGTAACAGTAATACCCCAGAGAGGGTCATTGTCAACTGCCGCAACTGTTCCGGAACCTGCCGAAAGCACAACATCACCCAGTGCAGCTGAAATATCAATACCGTTATGTGTCTGCCATGCGCCTGTGGTCTTTGATTTCACAAGTTCGCCGTTACTGAATTCGTTGAGCACTTCCCCCTCCAGCGGCATGGAAAACGTTTTTTCATCCGGCTTTGCAGTTTCCTGCGACTGCTCTTCCCTTTCCTCACATTCTTCATCTGATTCTGTTTCAGGCTGTGTTTCGGTCACGGTTTCCTCGTTTGTGTATGGTGCAACAGTAACCTTAGGTATGTCCGTCATGATATCCGCCGCTTCTTTTTCCATTTCGGAAGAACTTACGGACGATTTCAGCTTTCCTGAAATATTATCTGCTGTCTGAGTATATGCAAAATAACACGCCGCACCAACCATTGCTATACTAAGTGCCAGTGCAACATAAAAGCCTTTTCCGCTTAAAGCTGATTTTGAATTTTTGTTCACGTTTAACACCTCCGAAAATAGTTTGGACAAATAATATCCATTTATGCGCTGATTTCCCGGAAATGTAAGATTTTTTTATCGGCAGTCAGAAATACAGAATTATAAAAAAGTTGACAAATCAGAAGATATGTGTCATAATAATAGAGCGTTCAGGAATGAACAAAATAAAGATACAGAGGATGATACAACAAAATGAAAAAGAGATTATTAGCGTTAACAGTTTCCGTACTGGCTGCTTTTGCAGTGGGCTGCAATTCTGTCGGTGACTCTTCTTCCGAAGAGAGCAAAACGGCTGAAACTGCTGAAACTGCCGTGTCTGATACTGACACTGCTGAAAGTTCCAAAGCTGATGAAAAATCAGAAGAGAGTTCCAAAACTGATACAGCTGACAGTGAAGAAACTGCTGATACTTCAGAATCAGATGATAAAGAGGAATCCGGTAATGTTGATTCCGCAGAGGAACCGGAGGATTCAGAAGCTTCCGACGGTGTTTCAGTTCAGATGCTTGATGAACTTGTCGAAAAAAACTTCGACTGCATGACAAAAATTTTTGTACTTGGCAGTCTGCCGTGCGAGGATATTGGTGCTGATGGCGAAGAAATAAACTGGGAAGATGAAAATTCATACATAAGAAAAGTTACAGACAGCCGTTTCCCTGACTATGAATCATTTTCAGAGTATATCCACAGCGTTTACACCGAAAGCACAGCTGATATGCTGCTGAACAGCTATCCTTTTGAGGGCGGTCAGAAATACCTGAACAAAGACGGCGAGCTTTACATTGATTTAAGCAAGGACGGCGGCAAAGGGTATTATGTTAACTGGCAGAACAGAACTATCTCCATAGTTGAACAGAATGAAAACACCTGTTATTTCAATATTGAAACAACTATAGAAGAGCCGGCTGATGAGCCTGTTGAAAAGCCGTACACTATCAACTGCACAGCTGTTTACGAAAACGGCAGATGGGTGCTTGAAGATATGTACAGCTGATATAAAACACAATAATCGTAATTTTTTGCCCTGCATTACGCAAGGGCATTTTTTTGCCGCTTTGTTCGGATTAACAGGTTATCAGCAAAAGATTTCAGATTTTGTACAAGCATAAACTTCAACAGTTAACTGAAAGAGCAATAAGATTCCAAAAAAACCGTACCAATAGATATAAAGTCTAAGGGTACGGTTTTTATCTAAGGTCAGATACATTCAGCTGACCATCATTCAACAAACCCGACGAGAAATCACTCATCATTTTCCCAGAATTTAACCTGTGGGATAGGGGTTTCAGTTTTTTTATCCGGCGTTCTGAATGCACCTGTGTTCCATTTGTCAATAAACGGTTCGCAGAACTGAATGTAATTTGTAAGGGATTTTGCCAAAGTCAGAATCATGGTAAGAGGAGAACTGTATGTATAGCCGTAGAGTATCGGCGGGTCATCAGAAATTTCAGCTGAAACTCTCCATACAAGACCGAAACGGTCAAGCCTGTCCATGATTTTTGAAACATGATCAAGAGGAATGTTAAGTCGCTGTGATATGATTTTCTTTGAATGCATTCTGTTTCGCACACCGCTTCCCATATAGTAAATTATTCTGAGAGCCTCCTCGTCTGCAAGCATACGGAAAAATCTCACCATATTAGGCGAAGCGTCAGCATAGGAATTAACACCGTTTTCCGGAATCGAAAGAAAGCAGAAATACTGCAGGTCTTTGTTAAGACGTGCGATTGCAAGCTCATTGTTGGTTTTTAGTTCAGCGTAGGTTTCAAGGTCAAGGGCTTCAGGAAGAGTCATTTTCTTGACAACGTAGTCATTGTACGCACATTCAGCCGAGTAAAACATTCTCATCATGAGTTCGGCACGTTTTTCCGGCTTGGTTTTGTGTATTTCATCAGTTATAAGCTGCTCAATATCAACCTCCTCTTCCTTATCCTTTAAACCGAAAAGATAGTCAAGTGAAGTGTTAAGCGCTTTTGCAAGTACCGGCAACAGCATTGGCGTCAACATCGGCTTCAGGCATTTCAATGGACTGGAACGCTCTCGAAATAGGCGGCGGAGGCTTTGTTTCGGGTATTGTCACAGGCAAAAATGTAATGTACGCAAGAACGGATGTAGGCGGCGCTTACAAATACAATTTTGAAAACGGAAAATGGGAGCAGATAATGTCCTTTATAACTGAACAGGACAAAGGCTACCTAAGCGTTGATGCGATATGCATTGACCCTACAGATGATGACACTGTTTATATGCTGTGCGGATGTGCATATTTCAGTGACGCAAGAACAGCAGTTTTCAAAACAACTGATGGCGGCAAAACATGGACGGAACATGAGATAACCGATCTGATACAGGTTCACGGAAACGGTGCAGGACGCCAGAACGGAGAGGCAATAGCCGTTGACCCTGACAATCCGGATATCATCTACTGCGGCGGTGATGTTAACGGACTGATATGGTCCGAGGACGGCGGTGAAACGTGGAAACCGGTTGACGTTTACAACGATTTAGGCTATTTCAAATACGACGTAAAGTGGCCGACGTGGACAGACCACATGGCAAAAGCAGTTGCCTCCGGTGAATATTACGAGCAGAACGGCGTTGCGGCAATAAAGATATACGACGGAAAGGTTTATGTTGCCACATCAATTGCCGAATCGGGAAATATCGTATCAGCAGATGTGGGTTCAGATGATTTTACTGTTTTAAGTGATGAACTTCCGACAAACTGTTTCCCGTCAAGAATCAATCAGGACGCAGACGGAAATTTCCTCATTACTTATGTAGGAACGATTACATTCGGCAACAGTCCCGGCGGAATTTACAGATACGACCCGGAAACAGGCGAGGTTGAAGATATTTCACCTGTGGTTGACGGCAAGCAGGAGCATATAAGCTTTGGCTCATGTATGAGCGCTCCCGACAATCCGGACGAACTTATCGCTACAACCTGCGGCGTATGGAGCGTTCAGAAGTGGGACGACACCGGAGAGAATGATGAGTACGGCGAATGGCTTTACCGTTCGCAGGACGGCGGAAAGACATGGATTTCAATTTATCCGGGCAAGGGAGAGTACAGATGGAGTCCGGACAGAGGCACTTATGTTGAACCGGTCATTGACTACCTCCACGACGGCGGCTATGACTGGGTTTATGGAAAAGCAATACACTGGTCCGGTTCACTTGTAATAAATCCGGAAAACCCGGATCAGGTTCTGGTTTCCTCCGGAAACGGTGTCTTTACATGGGACGATATATGGGGCGACTATCCGTCAGCTACATTTCACCCTGACGGCATTGAAGAAGTTGTCTGCCTTGACTTTGTAAGCGTACCCGGCGAGGGCTGCTATTCAGCAATTTATGACTATGACGGATTTATCCACAAAACTCCAGACAGCAGAGGTGAACAGTATCAGCCGAATATGGGTTCAACGGTTTCCGTTGCATACTGTCCGCAGAATCCTGAAGTACTTGTGAGAACCGCCGACAAGCAGTCCAAAGGCTATTACACTCTCGATGCCGGAGAAACATGGACTGAAATGGATTTCGGCAGCGGCGGCGGTAAAAGCGCAATTGCTCAGATTGATGAAAACACATACAGAATTTTCAAGACAACTGACAGTTCCTCTGTTTCATATTCAGATGATTTCGGAAAAACATGGACATCATCTCAGGGTATCAGCGGAACAAAGACAACTTATCTTCTGGTTGAACCGGAAGACCCGGATATAATTTACGGATACACAGTTCAGTATAACGAATACTGGTACAATGACAAGACAAAAACAGAACCGACCTTTGACGACGCACACTATATTTTCTATGTAAGTACTGACGGCGGCAAAACCTTTACCGGAACAGATCTCTGCAAATATGATATGTGTGACCCGTCCGGCAGAATTGCTTATCTCGGAAAAGATAATCTTATAGTGGGGGCAGGCTGGAATGGTATGTACCACATCACAGACTGCGGAAAAACAATAGAAAAAACAGATGTTTATTACTGCAAGACAGTAGGCTACGGCGCTCCGGAACATGAGGGTGACTGCAACACTCTCTATATGTGGGGTATGCCGGAGGAAGGTGACGCAGAGGGAATCTGGCGTTCACAGGACGGCGGAAAAACATGGACTGACCTCAACACAACAATGCACTTCGGCGGTACCGGAAACGGAAATTTCGTTGTGGGTGACATGAACGAATTCGGCACTGTTTATATGAGTACTGTTGGTATGGGAATAATCTGCGGCAGACTAAGTTCCGGAAATCCGGCTGAAGAACAGGCTGATTACGGTGACGTAAACTGTGACGGAAAAGTTGATGTTTTTGATGTTATCGCAGCAAGACGTTATCTTATGAATCCCGATGAACACATTCTTAGCGAAGAAGCTGTCAGAAATGCTGACGTGCACAGCAAGGGAAACGGCATTGATGTTAACGACATAAGCAAATTAAAGGATTTTATTATCAGAGTAATTAAAAAAATCTGATGACCAATACAAAAATATTAAAAAGGAGGATATTACCGAAAAGGTAATAAATAAGGTTATGTTCAAGAGAAGAGCTTTAAGCATTGTTACTGCCGGAATAATGGCTGCAACATTCATTCCGTTCAGTTCATTCACAGGTACAGGCGGTATTATACCGGATACTGTATACGCAGAGGACGGATATACAATTCCGGATCTCTCAATTGAGTCAAAGGACATTCCTGACCTCGACTGTTTCAGATTCACCGCTGACATGGGTGCAGGAATCAACTTAGGAAACACTCTCGACGCAGTTGATGACGCTGCTCCAAAGGGTGAAGCAAACCTTTATCTTGAATCAGCATGGGTAGGCGTTGAAACCACAAAGGCAATGATTGACAACATCAGAAATGAGGGCTACAAGACCATCAGAATCCCTGTTTCATGGCACAACCATATTGACGATAATTTCAGAATCAATGAGGAATGGCTCAACAGAGTAAAGGAAATTGTTGACTACGCCATTGACAACGGAATGTATGCGATAATCAATATCCACCACGACAATGAATA
Source organism: Oscillospiraceae bacterium (assembly GCA_022788225.1). Taxonomy (GTDB): domain Bacteria; phylum Bacillota; class Clostridia; order Oscillospirales; family Ruminococcaceae; genus Porcipelethomonas. Next base: position 43,292 of record JALEVO010000108.1, read on the forward strand.
CGACTATATGTTCCCTAAGTATTCTTACCTTGACAACTCAATCAAGTATGTGGATTCAATCTGGACTCAGGTAGGCGAAAAGTTCAAGAACTATGACGAACACCTGGTTTTTGAAACACTCAACGAACCACGAGTTAAGTTCTCAAACTATGAATGGTGGTACACATCTTCTGCTGATGAATGTAAGGAAGCAGCTGAATGTATCAATAAGTACAATCAGGCAGCAGTTGACGCAATCAGAAAAACAGGCGGAAACAACAGCGACCGTTACATCATGGTACCAAGCTACTGCGCAAAGCTGGAGGCAGCAATAACAAACGAGTTCAAGCTTCCGGAGGATTCAGCTAAAAACAGACTTATTCTTTCGGTTCACGCTTACATCCCTTATAATTTTGCAATGAATGGTGCAGACCAGGAGGGGAGCACAACTGAATTTGATCTTTACGGCTCAGACGCACAGGAAATCGACAACATGATGGACACAATTTACATCAAGTTTATCTCAAAGAATATTCCTGTTATTATCGGTGAGTACGGTGCAAGAAACAAGAACGAAAACACACAGGCAAGAACTGAATATTCTGCATATTACGCAGCGTCAGCAAGAGCAAGAGGTATAACCTGTATCTGGTGGGACAACAACTGCTTTGAAACCTACGCAGGCGAAGCTTTCGGACTTCTTGACAGAAATACAAACACATGGAAATATGATTCAATCGCAAAAGCAAATATCAGGTACGGCGATGGTTCAAAGGCAAAATACGTTGAACCATGGTACAATGGCGGCGGAGGCGGAGGCTCAACAAAGCTTGAAGCTGACATTCTCCCTGACGGTACAGCAACATTCCCGGAGGCTATAGGCGACAAGATTGAGCTTGACATCGAGCTTAACGACGGTATTGCACAGTGGGGCGGCTGCCTTTCATTCATGATTGCTCTCAACGGCACAAACTACTGGGTTGCATATCAGTGGGCAGCAACTGAATCCGGCAAGCTTACAGTTGACATGACAACACCTACAAAGGCAGTTGACACATCAAAGCCGGAGGGCAGCAACGAAGTTACTGACGAATACACACTAAAGCAGATTGCTGAACTGGTTCAGAAAAGCAGCAGCACAACATTTCAGTACTGGTGGGCTTGCGATTCAGACTGGAACAATCTTGACGGTCCTTTTGAAAACTACGGAAAAATCAAGTCCGCAACACTCTCAGACAGTGCTCCGGTCAATCCTCCTGTAGAGCCGACAGAGCCTCCTACAGAAGCACCAACAGAAGAACCGACTGATGCTCCGACTGAAACAACTACAGATAGTTCAGCACAGAAAACAATTTTCGGTGAACCAACACATATTGGTGATATCAACGGTGATTCAGAGGTAAGCGTATCTGATGTTGTAAAGCTTAATTTGTACCTCCTTAACAGCGAAGCAAACAAACTCAGTGCAGTACAGCTTGCTAATGCCGACTGCTGCAGAGATTATGTGATAGATACATCAGATTCAGGATTACTTATGAATTATGTTGCAATGATAGTTGATTATTCAGCTTTAGGCAAATCTTAATACCTGCTTATTTCAGTGGTGATAAAGGCGGACTCTGATAACCCCCTTAATCTTTCCTAAAAAAATTAAACGTACAATTTATTCTTCACCACTGATTAAATACTGCTTAAAACAATAACTTCATCTCTCGTAAAGCATTGGTTAAGCAATCATATCAGAGTCCACCTGCATTATAATTATTTTCATTTGCATAAACAGGTACTGTCAGTATAACCCGACAGTACCTGTATTTTTTTGAACTGTATGCCTGCTACCTTGGACTTTAATCTCCCCCGCATAATTTTTTTACATCCCCCATATTCACAATGAGTATGGGGAATTATTGCATGAAAAGTGCGTGTATTTACAGCCGGTATCTTGACTTAAACTGCAAGCCGGAGTATAATAAAGGCAGTTGACAGGGAATATTCCTGCCAAAATAATTTATATAAGAGGTACATCATGGATTATCTGAGTTACAATATATCAAAAAACCTCAGCCGTATACGCACTTCACGGGGAATGAGCCTTGACGCTGCCGCTGAACAGACCGGAGTCAGCAAAAGTATGCTTTACCAGATTGAACAGGGCGACGCAAACCCGTCTATCAATGTCCTTGGAAAAATAGCCAGCGGACTGCGAATGGAGTTCACCGAGCTTATCGCCTCCCCTCCCGAGGAATCCTATCTGGTCAGAACTGCAGAGGTCTACCCTATCAAGACCGGAGAGAAATACACAGTAAAGACCTGTTTCCCCTATGAGGACAACAAAAAGATTGAGATTTACCGCATAGATATCAACCCGGGAGGAGTCTATCTAAGCGGCGGTCACGGCAGCGGTACAAGAGAATATCTTTCTGTTCTGGAGGGCGTTCTGACTGTTGACACAGGACGTGAAATACAGGAAGTCAACCGTGATGAGATATTCCGCTTCAATTGTGAAAAAGAGCATAAATATATCAACAACGGCACAGCTGATGTGCACTTCATCTGCTTCTTTATTGCATAACTGTCTGCTGTCTTTTTGACTGATTTGTTTTATATATTGAACAAACCTTATAACCAGACTTATGAAAGCCAAGCGAAAAAACAGTGAAAAATGTTAAAATGCAGTTAAAAATAAGCAAATTTTGTGTACATTATACCAAAAATCAAGAAAGATATTGACATTTCAGACATAATGAGTTATACTGTAATTGTTGAAAATAATAAACGCAAAGACAATGACGTCGTATGAAAATACGGTCATTGTCTTTTTTTGTTTTCTTTATTTTTAAGGAGATGTTTAAGATGAAACTTTCAGAAACAGGTTTTACAGCAAACGAGATTAAGGACAAGGCAAAAAAGTATATGATTGAAACGTATGAACGTTTTGACTTTCTTGCAGACAGTGCAAATGGCGTTTATATGTATGACGAAAACGGTACGCCTTATCTTGATTTCTATGCAGGTATTGCGGTAAACTCTGTCGGCAACTGCTGTGAACGTGTTGTTGATGCGGTCTGTGAGCAGGCAAAGACTTTAATGCAGTCTTTCAATTATCCTTACACAGTTCCGCAGGCGCTTCTTGCAGAAAAGGTTTGCACAACACTTGGTATGGACAAGATTTTCTATCAGAATACCGGTACGGAAGCCAACGAGGCAATGATTAAAATGGCTCGTAAATACGGCGTTGAAAAATACGGTCCAAATCATTACAATATCGTTACTGCTGAAAATTCATTCCACGGCAGAACATTCGGTGCAATGAGTGCAACAGGTCAGCCGGACAATGCCTGTCAGATTGGTTTCGGCGGAATGGTTCCGGGATTTACATACGCTCCTTACAATGACCTTCAGGCTTTCAAGGACGCCTGCACAGAAAACACTATCGCAATTATGATAGAGCCTGTTCAGGGCGAGGGCGGAGTACATCCGGCAACGCAGGAATTCATGACAGGACTTAGAAAGTTCTGCGACGAAAACAATATCCTGCTGCTCCTTGACGAGGTTCAGACAGGCTGGTGCAGAACAGGCGCAGTAATGTCCTTTATGAATTACGGTATCAAGCCTGATATCGTTTCCATGGCAAAGGCTATGGGCGGCGGAATGCCGATTGGTGCTATATGTGCAACAGAGGAAGTCGCAAAGGCATTTACAGCCGGTTCACACGGCACAACATTCGGCGGACACCCTGTCTGCTGTGCGGCATCTTATGCGGCAGTAAGCGAAATGCTTGAAAAGGACCTTGCCGGAAACGCAAAGAAAATGGGCGAATACTTTATGAAAAAGCTTTCCGCACTCCCTCATGTAAAGGAAGTAAGAGGACAGGGACTTTTAGTCGGCGTTGAGTTTGAGGACGTTGACAGCGTTGATATAAAACACGCCTGCTTTGACAGAAAGCTGCTTGTAACCGCTATTGGTTCAAGTGTTATCAGAATGGTTCCGCCGCTTATTATCACAGAAAGTGACTGTGACAAGGCATATGAAATAATTCGTGAAGCAGTCGAGGAAGTGGCTGCGAAATAAAACGGTAAGTCAAAAACTTATAATCTGGAAGGAGAAGTTATTATGAAAGCAAGAAAATTCTTTAAAGCAGTTGGTATGATGGTGGCAGGAGCTATGATGGTTTCCATGCTTACAGCCTGCGGTTCAGATTCCAAATCATCTGAATCAGCCTCTTCCGGTTCTTCAGGAAATGTTTTAAGAGTTGGCATGGAATGTGCCTATGCACCATTCAACTGGACCCAGACAAGTGCAGAAGTATCAAACGGCGACACGGCTGTTGAAATCTACGGCGGAGGCGGTTACGCTTACGGCTATGATGTTATGGTAGCGAAAAAGCTTGCTGAAGAGCTTGGCATGGATCTTGAGATTCACAAGGTTGAGTGGGATTCAATCGGTATCTCAATGGATTCCGGCGAGTATGACTGTATCATTGCCGGCATGGGCAGAACCTCCGAGCGTATGCTTTCATACTCATTCACAGAACCATATTACTACAGAAACAACTGCATTGTTGTAAAGAAAGGCTCTGACCTTGAAAATGTAACCGGCTTATCACAGCTTGCAGGCAAGAACGTTACCGCAACAACACAGCTGGGTACAGGCTGGGTACCGCTCCTTGACCAGATTCCGGACGTAACTCTTGGTGCAAACTATGAAACTACTGCTGAAGTATTCATGGCACTTTCCAACGAAACAGCTGACGTTGCAGTAATCGACGTACCGACAGCCGAATCCGCACTTCTTACAAACACCGACCTTAAAATGATTACACTTGACAGTTCCGACACATTCACAGGCGACGAGGAAATGACTAATGTATGTATTGCCACAAAAAAAGACGATACTGCACTGCGTGATAAATTGCAGGGCGCCATGGAATCAATCGGTCTTGAACGTGACAAGATGGACGAAATGATGGAGGAAGCAATTTCCGTACAGCCGGCAGCCAACTAAAATACTGCCTGCCGGATAGATTCTGAAAAACTATTGCGCCGCTTCCATGATACTTCTGGGGGCGGCGTTATATGACAAAGGAGTAAAGGCTTATGACAACTACACCAAACGGAATTCTTGAATGGATCTGGTTTATTGCCACAGAATATTCAGATCTCTTTATAACAGGAACCCTCATCACCCTGCTGGTATCAGTAGTAGGTACGATTATCGGCTTTGTTCTGGGATTTGTTGTGGGTATCGTTGAGGACACCAAAATCACAAAAGACAGTCCCCTCCCCAAGAAAATCATTATGGGATTTTTCAAATGGCTGTGCAAAATCTACGTTGAAATTTTCCGTGATACCCCTATGATTGTTCAGGCTATGATTGTCTATTTCGCAATGCGTCAGGCTGGCTTTATGATTACTCCTATCCCGGCTGGTATTCTTGTAACGGTACTCAACACAGGCGCATATATGTCAGAAACTGTCCGTGCCGGAATCAAGTCCATTGACGCCGGACAGCGTGAGGGCGCTCTTGCACTGGGTATGTCCCCTATCTCCGCCATGGTCACTATCATTCTGCCGCAGGCTTTCAAGAACATTGTTCCGGAAATGGCAAATATGTTTTTAACAAACCTTAAAATGACATCAGTCCTCAATGTTATCGGCGTTAAGGAACTGTTCCTTCAGGCAAAAACCGCCGGCGGTACATACTACAAATACCTTGAATCCTACCTCGTTATCGCCATTATCTATTTCGTACTCTGCTTCCTCTTCAGCAGAATTTTCCTGCTTATCGAAAAGAAAATGGCAGGCAAAAAAGAATACACACTGGCAGTCGAATACATGGACAATAATGAGTAAAAGGGGGTTTTAAACTGTGAAAGACATTATTCGTGTTGAAGAACTCAGCAAAAGCTTCGGTGAACATCAGGTACTGCGAAAAATTGACTTTTCCGTAAACAAAGGTGACGTTATCTGTATTCTCGGCTCGTCCGGTTCGGGCAAGTCCACTCTTCTGCGCTGTATCAATCAGCTTGAAACCCAGACCTACGGCAAAATCTATTTCAACGGAAAAGAACTGGGAAAAAAGCAGAGAGAAATAAACGAATACCGCTCAAAGGTGGGTATGGTATTTCAGTCCTTCAACCTCTTCAACAACAAGACTGTGCTTGAAAACTGCATGACGGGAACAAGAAAAGTCCTTCACCTCTCAAAGGACGAAGCCCGTGAACGTGCTATAAGCCACCTTAAATCAGTGGGCATGGCACCCTTTATCAACGCATATCCCGCCCAGCTTTCCGGCGGACAGAAGCAGAGAGTAGCTATCGCAAGGGGTCTGTGCATGAATCCGGAAGTATTGCTGTTTGACGAACCTACAAGCGCCCTTGACCCGGAAATGGTCGGAGAAGTTTTAAACGTTATGAAAACTCTTGCAAAAACCGGTCTTACAATGCTTATCGTCACCCACGAAATGGGTTTTGCAAGGGACGTTTCCTCAAGAGTACTTTTCATGGACAAAGGATATATCGTTGAAGACGCTCCCCCGGAAAAGTTCTTTACCGACCCGGACAATGCCCGTACCAGAGAATTTCTCAGCAGATATATGTCTGACGGTGAAAGGAGAGCGTAATGAAGAATTTTGTTGTTACCTTTGCAAGAGGTTTCGGCACAGGGGGCAAGGTCATTGCCTCAAAGCTTGCAAAAGAACTTGGGGTACACTGCTACGAAAACCGAATACTCACCCTTGCGTCACAGCTTAGCGGACTTGACGAAAATATCTTTAAGGAAGTAAACGAAAAACTCCGTACCTCCGGCGGCGGACTTGCAAGTTTAATGAGCGGTCTGCCCCGCGCAAGAAAGTACATAGCACGAAACGAAAAATTCGTTTCCGACGACAAGCTTTTCGATTACCAGAAACAAATCATTCTCAATCTTGCTGAAACTGAATCCTGCGTTATTGTAGGAAAATGCGCCGACTATATACTACAGGGCAGGGATAATGTTGTCAGCGTCTATATCGAGGCACCCCGTGATTTCTGCATTAAGCGTACTATGGAGAACATGGGCGTTACAGAAGAAGTGGCGCAGGCTACCATAAAGCAGACTGACAAGTTCCGTGCGGATTACTATGCGTATTACACCCACGGCAACTACTGGACAAACCCCATAAATTACGACATGACCCTTAACAGTGAAAAGGTAGGCATTGACAACTGCGTGGCAGTAATAAAAGATTATTTGAAAATAAAAGGACTGATAGACTAATGGAATTTCAGTATCATCTTCCGGTGAACCTCATCTTCGGAAGAGGAAAAGCAGACAAGGTCGGGGAAATATCCTCGGCTTACGGAAAAAAAGCACTGGTTGTTACCGGAACGGGCAGTACAAAAAAATCCGGACTGCTTGACAGAACCGTAAACAGCCTTAAAAGCGCCGGTGTTGACTGCGCCGTATTTGACAAAGTAACCCAGAATCCCCTTACAACTACTGTTTACGAAGGTGTTGCCCTTGCAAAGGAACAGTGCTGTGACATGATAGTTGGAGTGGGAGGCGGTTCTATTATGGACGCCGCCAAGGCTGTTGCATTCTGCTGCGTCAATGAGGGTGATGTTTCCGACTATATTTTCGGAATGAAACAGGGTGTAAAAGCTCTGCCGATAATTTTAGTACCCACAACCTGCGGTACCGGAAGCGAGGGAAATCAGATAGCCGTTCTGACAAATCCGGAAACAAAGGACAAAAAAGCTATCTACACACTGAATATAATGCCATCAGCGTCAATTGTTGACCCTGACGTTATGACCACAATGCCACAGTCCGTCCTCTCCTCTGTGGGCTTTGACGCATTTACTCACGCCCTTGAAGCATATACATCAAAAAAAGCCAGTCCTCTCACAGACGTACAGTCTTTGCTGGCAATGGAACTTATAGCGAAAAATCTCCCCGGACTTGCTGCCGGAAACAATGACCAGCAGGCGTGGGAGGCAGTAAGTTTAGCCGCAACTCTCGGCGGCATGGTAATAGGTGCTGCCGGAGTATCGGCGGCACACGGTATGGAACACCCGGCATCGGGGCTTAAAAACATAGTCCACGGAAGAGGTCTTGCGGCACTTACACCGTGTATCGTTGAGCGGCTTGCACCGGCTCTGCCGCAGAAGTTTGCGAAAGTATCACAGATACTCGGCGGCAAAGACGAAACAGACTGTGCAGACAGTATACGCCAGTTTCTTAAAGCTATCAATCTTGACGTAAAACTCGGTGAACTGGGAATTACGGCAGATGACGTTGACTGGATGACGGAAAACTGCATGAAAATTTCCATCGGAAATCTTAAAAATGCACCTGTTACATTCAGCAAGGAAGAGGTTGCACAGATTTATCGGGAAGCACTATAGTTCAAGGATTAAAGACAGCACGACTATGCTTTGAAAAACCTTTTTAATACAGCGGCAGTAAGCCGCTGTTTTTTTATCCCGCGGACATATTCAGGTGAGATATAAACTGCCGATTTTTTGATATACAAATAATACAAGAACTATTTTCCATTGACATAGTTTTTTGATTATGCTATACTTTTCACAGAATAATACAAATTTCATATATGATAATTAGGATATTTATCAAAAAGGAGAGATTCAGTTTTATGAAAATTATAGTAATAGGCGCAGTTGCTGCTGGAACAAAGGCGGCGGCAAAGCTGAAGCGTGAGGACCGTTCCTGCGTTGTGGACATCTATACAAAAAGCCGTGATATTTCTTATGCCGGCTGCGGACTGCCATATTATGTAGGCGGAGATATCGAAACAAGGGAGGAACTTATTGTAAATTCACCTGAAAAGTTTTCCGCTCTCACAGGTGCAGCTGTTCACACAGGACAGGCGGCAATCGGTGTAGATGCCAGTTCAAAAACCGTTACATTCCGCAATATGTCAGACGGTTCGGAATACACCGACAGTTATGACAAGCTTATCGTTGCCACAGGAGCAGTTCCGGTAATACCCGATATTAAAGGAACTGACCTCAGAGGTGTATTCACTGTCCGCACACCAGACGACGCCATTGCAATAAGAGAATACATCGAAAAAAACAACTGCAGAAAAGCTGTTGTTGCCGGGGCAGGCTTTATCGGAATGGAAATGGCTGAAAATCTTATGGCTCAGAAACTGTCGGTTACAGTTATGGATATGACTGCACAGATACTGTCTGATGTTCTCGACCCTGAAATAGCAGGATATGCCGCAAGAGAACTTCGCAAAAGCGGTCTGAAAATAATGACTGGTACTGCTGTTTCAGCAATAAAAGGTAACAGTGCTGTTTCTTCCGTTGTGACAAAAGCCGGAGAGATACCTGCTGACATGGTAATTCTAAGCACAGGCATACGCCCTGCAACAGAATTTCTTGAAAACACAGGCATTGAAATGTTCAAAGGCACCATTGTTGTGGACGAATATCAGAAAACAAATCTTGAGGATATATATGCTGTCGGCGACTGCGCTGTGGTAAAAAACCGTATAACCGGCGAAAAGCAGTGGTCTGCTATGGGCTCAACCGCAAACATTACCGCAAGATGCCTTGCCAGAACGCTGACAGGCAAAAGCAGTGCATACGGCGGCTGTCTTGGCACGGGAGTTGTAAAGCTTTCAGAAAATCTTTCTGCTGGCAGGACAGGTCTTTCAGAAAAACAGGCAATTAATGCCGGTTTTGACGTTGTAACGGCAGTCTGCGTAACCGATGACAAGGCTCACTATTACCCCGGTTCTTCCGCTTTTGTCACAAAACTTATTGCAGACAGAAAAACTGAAAAGCTGCTTGGGTTACAGGTAATAGGAAGCGGCGCAGTTGACAAAATGACTGATATTGCCGTTGTCGGCATATCAGCCGGACTTAAAATCAGCGATTTTGACACAATGGATATGGCGTATGCTCCCCCGTTTTCTACTGCGATTCACCCATTTGTACAGGCCTGCTATGTACTCGGCAACAAAATAAGCGGAGCGTTTGAAAGCTTTACTCCTGCTGAATATCTTTCAGGCAAAGCAAAGGGTTACCGCATTATTGACGCTCACCCACAGCCGACTATTTTCGGAGCACAATGGGTTGACCTTGGAAAAGTTGACGGCGAAATTGAAGGTATCAGCAAAGACGAAAAGCTTCTGCTTGTATGTGCAAAGGGCAAGAGAGGATATTTCCTCCAGAACAGGCTGAAGTATTACGGATATACTAATACAAGAGTGCTGGAGGGCGGTGCTTTCTTCAACAGCGTCAAGGTAGAAAACCCATCCGGAACGATTTCTCCGGCGGAAATTAAGCGTGTCAAGGCACTTGGCTGTTTACAGGACAAGCGTTATCCTGATGTGTTCAATGTAAGGGTAATTACTAAAAACGGCAAGATATCTGCGGCAGACCAGTATGTCATTGCCAGAGCAGCTGAAAAGTTCGGCAGCGGCGAAGTCACAATGACTTCAAGACTTACACTTGAAATTCAGGGCGTTCACTATGCTGATTTGGAAGAAACAATAGCGTATCTCAACGAAAATAACCTTTTAACAGGCGGAACAGGTTCTCTTGTGCGACCGGTGGTTTCCTGCAAGGGTACTACCTGTCAGTACGGTCTTATTGATACATTCGGTCTCAGCGAAAAAATCCACGAGCGCTTTTATCTGGGCTATCACGATGTTACTCTCCCCCACAAGTTCAAGATTGCTGTGGGCGGCTGTCCCAACAACTGTGTTAAACCTGACCTTAACGACCTCGGTATCGTGGGTCAGCGTGTTCCGGTAATAAACAGTGAAAAGTGCAGAGGCTGTGCAAAATGTCAGGTTGAGATGAGCTGTCCTGTCAAGGCGGCAAAGCTTTCTGACGATAAGCTTATTATCGGTACTGACTGCAACAACTGCGGAAGATGCAAAGGCAAATGTCCGTTCGGCGCAATCACAGAATATACAGACGGCTACAAGGTCTATATCGGCGGCAGATGGGGCAAGAAATACGCAAACGGCAGACCACTTGAAAAATTGTTCCGCTCTGAAGAAGAAGTCATGGAAATTATTGAAAACGCAATTCTCTTCTTCCGTGACGAGGGACTGTCCGGCGAACGTTTTGCCGATACAATCAGCAGACTTGGCTTTGAGTATGTTGAAGACAAGCTGTTAAACAACCATATTGACAAGGCGGCTGTTATGAATAAAAAAGTCAAAGGCGGAGCTACCTGCTGATATATGCAATAAGGCGAAGGAATAATATCCTCCGCCTTATTTTTCAGAAACTACAGACTTTCGTGTAATTTTTCAAATTACTGATTGTTCTGCTGTCTGTTGTTCTGTGCGTTGTTCTGCTGATTCTTCTGGTTCTGACCGTTCTGGTTGTTCTGTCTGTTCTGGTTGTTCTGATTGTTCTGCTGTTCATTTCTCTGATTATTCATGGCTAACTCCATTGACCGCAGTTATAAAACAATGTACTTAACAGTATTTTATAAATGCAGTTCCACCTTTTTCAGCAGGCGGCAGCTGTATTTAAGCGGTTTCACACCGCATTGATATTATTGACCGAAAATCAGAAAAAATTCAGCTTTATTTTTCAGCTTTTGCGTTTGTCTTTGCCATGAACTTTTCGCCGAAAACCACAAAGCGTTTATGTACGCCGTTTCCAATCTCGCCCTTTTCGTCCTCTGCTGAAACTCTGAATGTGATTTCCCTGCCGTTTACCTCTGTAACTTCGGCATACGCCTTAACTTTCATGCCCAATGGAGTTGCGGCTGTATGACTGATGTTCAGCATTGTTCCAACGGTGGTTTCGTCATTTTCCATAGCTTCTGCCACAGCTGCGGCGGCGGCTTTTTCCATGAGTGCAGTCATCATTGGCGTTGCAAAGACGTCAAGAGAGCCGCTGCCTACTGCTGACGCGAGTTTTTCAGCTGTAACTGTTGTTTCTGCGGTTGAATTCATACCGGTTCTGATTTCTTTCATAGTTTTCTCCGTTCTGAGGTTTTTACTCTTGATTTATTATTTGTGTCAATAAAAAATATGTAGGGGACGGCGCCCTCGACGTCCCGTGTGTAACCAGTTCAATAATATTAAAAATGCGGGACGTCGTGGGCGCCGTCCCCTACAAAATAAAAGTTAACAGTTTAGAATGGTGCGGAGCCCGGGAGTCGAACCCGTGTGCCTCCGTCAATAAGTGACGGCGCGCCATCCGATGCGCTATCTCCGCTTTTCATTTGCAAATCCCATGTTATCTCAAATCAAATAAATTATACCACATTTTCAATTTTTCTTCAACTCCCCTGTTGATTTTTCCGGAAAATATGATATTATATAAACAGACTAAAATTTCACAGAGGGGAAAACATGAAAAAAGCAGCAATAATAACAGGAGCATCAAGAGGTATCGGCAAAGCGGCTGCCTATGCCCTTGCGAATGCCGGATACATTCCGGTCATAAACTATCTTAACAGCCGTGACAGTGCCGAACAGATTGCGGCAGAAACCGGAGGTATAGCGTTCTGCGCTGACGTGTCCGACAGTGACGCCGTTAAAAGAATGACAGAAACCGCATACGAAAAATGCGGCGGTATCGACGTCCTTGTGAACAACGCCGGAATTTCAGTAACCGGACTTTTCACCGACATCACCCCCGAACAGGAGCAGAAGATACTGGACGTGAATCTTAGGGGCGTTTTTAACTGTACCCGTTACGCAGTACCTTACATGGTAAGGCAAAAGCACGGCAGAATAATTAATATTTCATCTATGTGGGGAGAGGTAGGAGCGTCCTGCGAAGTGCATTACTCTGCCACAAAGGCGGCAGTTATCGGCTTTACCAAAGCACTTGCAAAGGAACTCGGACCGTCGGGCATAACCGTAAACTGCATTGCCCCCGGAGTTATTATGACCGATATGAATGCGCAGTACGGCGAAGAAGAACTGAATATTCTTAAAGAGGAAACACCCCTCCAGCGGCTGGGTACGCCTGAGGATATTGCCGGAGCAGTTTCGTTTTTAGCGTCTGATTCAGCCGGATTTATTACGGGACAGATTTTAGGCGTAAACGGCGGATTTGTTATATAAGGAGTATGAAAATGTTTAGTGAAAGACTTGAAAAACAGATAGAATTTATAAAAGAGATCGACAAGCTTAAATCAATAAAGCGTCAGACACTGCTTATAAACGAGGACAGACAGGAAAATGACGCTGAACACAGCTGGCACCTTGCAATGCTTGCGTTTTTGCTTGCAGAGTATTCAAACGAGAAAATTGACGTGCTGAAAACCATAAAAATGGTTCTGATACACGACATTGTTGAAATCGACGCCGGTGATACCTATTGCTACGACGACGAAGGGTACAAGACAAAAGCGGACAGGGAAACAAAAGCGGCGGAAAGAATTTTCGGTATACTTCCGGAGGACCAGTGCGCAGAACTCAAATCGCTGTGGCAGGAATTTGAGGCAATGAATACGCCGGAATCGAAATTCGCCTGCGTTCTTGACAGATTACAGCCCATTCTGCTAAACTATTCCAAAGATGGTGTTTCATGGAAAAATCACAAGGTAAAACGCAGTCAGGTTGAGGGCAGAAACCAGTGCACCAAAAATGGCTCGGAGGAATTATATAAGTATATAATGAGTATTATTTCTAAGGCGGCAGATGAGGGTATGCTGGAAGATTGAGTGATTTTTCTGCGGTGTTTTATTGACTAAGGTATATTGTTAATTCTGCCAAAAAGAAAGATTAAAATTTTGTAAAGTTTATATAAAGGGTAGAAGTGTTTGAAAAGTGCCTGAAAAAAGGAAAAATTATATTGAAGTTTGCTTTTTATTATGATATATTTTAGGTACTGGAATTTTATTTGTAATAGAAAGAATGAGGGTAGAAATGAAAGAAAAAATGATTGCCGTCAGAGAAAAAATAAAGAAATTCAACGGCAAACGTGAGGAAAATTCTCAGAAATATAAAATGACTAATCTGTTTCTGACAATTCTTTTCCCGATTTTTATTGTTTGTATGGCGGAAATAAATCAGGCAAAAAAACTTTCCAAATTTGTGCTTTTTGCGGCTGAAAGACCGTCAGTCATGCTTTTCAATGTATTGATAGCATCGCTTATTTTCTATGGCTTTCTCCTGCTTTTCAAAAAAGGCTGGATAGCCGTTTTATCTCAGTCATTCATATATATGGCACTGAGTATTACAGAACTTTTCAAGTTCAACACCAACGGAAACCATCTGATAATGACTGACATGAAGCTTGTCAAGAGCGTCAAAAGCCTGACTTCATTTGCGTATATCAAGATAACGCCGGTACTTGTAATTAATATACTTATCGTTGTGCTTTATTTTGCAGCGGTATTCTGGTTCAATCCGAAAATGAAAATGAAGATGTCAAGGCGTATAGTTCCGGCAATAGCCTGTATTGGTGCGTGTGTTTCAGTCGTTACAATTCCGGCAGTATCAAAACCGGTTTACTCACTTTTTGATGTTGACACAACAGCGGCAGACAACACCTTCAAGCTTAATGAGAAGTTTGACAATAACAGTTTTCTGGCGTTCTTCTGCCAGACTGCATCTGAAAATCTGGCAAACAGACTTACCGAACCGGAAAACTACAATGAAGATACTGTTTCAGCAATGATGAATGTTGACGTTAAAGATGATACCGCCGGTTCATTTGAAAACGAAAAGCCTAACGTTATCATGGTTATGTCAGAAGCGCTGGCTGATTTCAGACGCTTTGAGGACCAGCTTGACCTCAACATAGGCGATACATATCAGGGCTTTGACAATGTTGCCGCACAGGGCTATAAGGGCACTGCAATAGTTCCTACCTATGCAAGCTGGACTGTAAGAACAGAATTTGAACTCAATTTCGGTCTGCCGGTAAGGTCCCTTAATGACCCGAATATGCCGCAGCGTCTGCTTCTTGACAGAGCACAGCCGACAATTGCCTCATACTACAAAAGCTGGGGCTACTCAACAGCTTATGTTCACCCGTTTATGGGCTCATTCTACAGCAGACAGAGAGTTTATGCAAACTTCGGCTTTGACCAGCTGATTTTTGATGAGGACTTCACAGTTCCGATAAACTATTACGGAACATATATTGATGACAAGACTGTTTTCAATCAGGTTGAAAAGCTTATCAAGGACACCGACGAACCGCTTTTCCTCCACACAACAACAATGCAGAATCATCAGCCTTATGACCAGGGCGAAGACCCCAACGATGAAATGGGCAACTATTTCCAGTGGATTGAAAAGACTGGTACTGACTTTGAAGCATTTATAAATGACCTGAGCAAAATTGACGAACCGACAGTTGTTTTCATTATCGGTGACCATTATCCGTCACTCAAGGGCGAAAACAGCGTTTATGACCAGCTTGGCATGAATGGTGATAACTGCAGCGTTCTCTATGAGCAGCCGTTTATTATCTGGAGCAATTATGACCTTGACTACAGTTCAGTGCCTGAGGAAGAATTTTCAGCATTCTATATGCCTTATGTTATAATGAACCTCATTGACGCTCCTAAGGATGAATTTATTCAGGCTATGCAGAATAAAATGGAAACACTGCCTGTTTACTCAACCAACTATGACCCGTCAGTTGAAAGAGATGAAGAACTCGATATTCTGACATACGACAGAATTCTCGGCGATATCGTTTCATCAAATGCTATTCCTGAAGAACTCTACAAAACAGCTGAAGAAGCTGAAAACTGATAAAAGGTAACAGGGACGTTCCGGACAGAGCGTCCCTTTATTTAAAGGAGGTAAAAATGGAACAGAAAAAGCTTGACCGAATCAATTTTCTTGCAAAAAAATCCCGTGAAACCGGACTCACTCCCGAAGAAAAAAAGGAACAGGAGGCACTGAGAAACGAGTACCGCAGAAGTGTTGTGGGCAATCTTGAAGCACAGCTTAACAACACTTATATAGTCGAACCGGACGGAAGAAAAATAAAAGTACAAAAACGGAGGTAAATCACAATGTCAAACAATGAAAACAAGCCAAAGAACACAGCCATGATAAGAATTATCTTATACGTGGTTGTTATAATAATACTCTTTCTGGGTATTTTCGGAATCGTCAGCAGAAAAATCACAATACCTGTTTCCGCAACAATGCTGATTGCTGTTGCAGTATGGAACGGTATTGCATATCTCAAAGACGGAAAAAAGAAATCTGCTGCCTTTACTTTTGTCACATCAGCAATTCTCATTGCCATGTTAGTGGGATATTTTATTACATCTTTTAAGTAAGCAGTACAAAAAGGAGGTAATTAATGGCTTCAGCACTCCTTGTTGCATCACTTGTCATTATCATCTGCGTATGTTTCAGCAGAATATCCGGAAAAATCGGTATTCCGTTCCTCCTTGCATTTATTCTGCTGGGAATGGTTTTCGGTTCGGACGGACTGTTCAAAATACCTTTTGCGGATTTTTCACTGGCAGAAAAAATATGCTCTGCCGCTCTCATTTTCATTATGTTTTACGGCGGTTTCGGTACACGCTGGAGAGAGGCAAAGCCAGTCGCCGCAAAATCCATAGTACTCTCAACCATAGGCGTTGCGGCAACTGCCGGAATAACCGGAGTATTCTGTCACTACGCCCTGAAAATGGGCTGGCTTGAGGGTATGCTTATCGGCTCTGTTATAAGTTCTACAGACGCAGCGTCGGTTTTCTCCATACTGCGTTCCAAAAAGCTGGGTCTGAAAGACAATACTGCGTCGCTCCTTGAAATGGAAAGCGGAAGCAATGACCCGTGTTCCTATATGCTGACTGCGATTATGATTTCCGCAATGAACTCAGATGTCAGCGGTGCAGGGGAAATACTTTATCTGATTTTTGCACAGTTTGTTTACGGAATTGTTTTCGGAGGACTTATCGCTCTGGGCGCACGGTATGTTCTGGCTCACTTTAAGTTTACCAATGAGGGCTTTGACACAATTTTTCTGCTGGGTATTGCTGTGCTTTCCTATGCGCTCCCCTCTGTCATCGGCGGAAACGGATATCTCTGCGCTTACATAGTGGGAATAATACTCGGTAACTCGGATATCAAGAATAAGCAGTCCATGGTGCACTTTTTTGACGCACTTACCGGACTTATGCAGGTTCTTATATTCTTTCTTCTGGGACTTCTCTCTTTCCCGTCCTCACTGCCTGCTGCTTTCCCAAAGGCACTGGCAATCACGCTTTTCCTTACGTTTATCGCAAGACCAGTCGCCGTCTTTGCAATACTCACCCCCATGAAATGCAGCATAAAACAACAGCTGCTTGTTTCGTGGGCAGGACTGAGAGGTGCGGCGTCGATAGTTTTCGCTATCATGGCGACAGTCAGTTTGGATTCGCTTTCATGCGATATATTCCACATAGTTTTCTGCATTGTGCTTATTTCAATAACCTGTCAGGGTACGCTTATTCCGTTCATGTCACGAAAGCTTGATATGATAGATAAGAGTGCAAACGTCCTCAAAACCTTCAACGACTACACGGAAGAACTGGACGTACAGTTTATCCGACTGACCATAACCGGCAGCGACCACCCGTGGAAAAACAAGAAAATCAGGGAACTTTCCATTCCGTGGGATCTGCTTTTTGTACTCGTCATACGAAACGGAAAGCGGCTTATCCCTAACGGAAAGACTGTGCTCCATGAAAATGATATCGTTGTTGTCAGCGCACCTGTTTATCAGGGAAGCGACGCTGTTCAGTTCGGGGAAAAGAAAATCCACAGCAGCAGCAAATGGATCGGCAGGAAAATTTCCGATTATGCTGCTGAAACCGGAATGTTTGTTGTGCTTATTAAAAGAGGGACAAATGTTGTCATTCCGAGAGGACCCACAGACATTGAAAAAGACGACGTTCTTGTAACTCACATTATTGAAGAAGAAAAAATCAAAGCATAAAAAAAGAGGACACCCGTTGTCCTCTTTTATCATATTAAGTTTTAAAGTAAATTCACTTGTTGGAGGTTAAATGAATTACATAGTTAATCAATAAATTTAGTACATCGGTACCACCCTTGCAAAAATTTGTTATGAATCAGAATGTATTTTCTGGCGGTCTCACTCCCTTGCCATTATGTAATTCTCCTGTTTCTGAAGGATATTTTCATATCACATCATTCCTTTGCTAAGAATTATTTTCAAAATACCAAATCGCAGTCAGCTGTGCATCGGTACCACCTTTTCTTAAAAAATTATCTTTGCTTTTTATGTAAAGACATTACGTCATAAAATTGAGATTTAACTTTCACATCTCAAAATATGAAACTTTGAAGCTGTTGTTGAAACAGTAACTGTATCCTCCATTTTACAACTCAAACATCTCAAATAAATTTCAAAGAATCTTTTCTGTTATAATAATCGGAATGCTGATATACCTTGTATAATCACTAATTCCCGTAAATTTTCATTTAAAAATTATTCTTGAATATTGAGTCACCAACAACAGCTTCGGAAAACTGTTCTTCAATAGATTCCACCGGCAACTCCTCCATCCTGATATAAATTTATTTCCGCAAAAGAATCTTCCGAAATTCTTAATATCAAGCCTTGCAGAAATATCATCGTGAAAGAACGGCAACAATACATTTTTAAAACTTATCCATGAACATTTTCTGAAAATGACTTTTAAAAGTCTTACTGATTTATCATTGCTTGTGTTCCTTTCGTTGTATATATAATACCACACTTATTCAGCATTGTCAACAGTTTTTAAAGAAAATCATGCACAAATATATTAAAAATGTTTAAACGCTATGCCTATTGACTTTAACAAGAAATTGTAGTATAATTAATTCTGTTAGGGTCAAGGGGTCAAAAAAATAATTATGAACTGGAGAAAATAAATGTCAGATATGAAAGAATACCAGCCGGATCTGTTCACACTTGAAGATGAAAACGGCAATGAAGAAACTTTTGAGCTTGTTGATGTGTATAATGAAAACGACATGACATACTATGCGCTTATTCCGCAGGCAACCGAGGGCGAATCCGACGAGGAGGATTATTTTGTTATCCTGCGTCAGGACGACAATGAGGCTGACGGTATGCTGGTTTCAATAGAAGACGAAGACGAGCTTGACCGCCTTGCAGACATTTTCATGCAGCGTATTTTCGGAGATGATGATGAAGATGACTGCTGCTGCGATGATGACTGCGACTGCTGTCACTAATTTATAAAAATCCATTAATTTACTATTGATTTTTTGTAAAGATGGTGTTATAATAATAACAGAAGTTAATATTCTGCCTTGTTCGTGTCAATATGGTTTTTATAATCCAACACTTTTTTAAAGGGAATCTGACTCTGACTGAAGATTGCAGACCTCCCATTGTTTACAATGGACGAAGGGAGCGTGAGGCTTTCAGGAGGATACCCACCTGGCTGTATAGCTTGGTTTTATTCGCCATATGACGGCAAGGCGGTTTATTTACATATTATTTATCAAAAATTTTTGAGCCGCTTTGATTTTAAAGCGGCTTTTTCTTTTGGGTGAATCAGATTTACGGCAGTATATACGGAACTCCACTGGGGCAAACCTTTCTGAGGAAAGGTTCTTCCCCAGACCCCTTTCCAAAGACTTTTGATTCATTTTTTCTCATAGGGGCTGTGCCCCTATGAGAAAAAATAGGTTAAAGTTTTAGGAAGGAAGTTTGAGGGAGAACCCTTTTTCAAAAGGGTTTCCCTCAATAGGTTACGCATATAGCTGCCGTAAATTCTGATTTCCCCACAAACACAACCCCCGGAAAGTCCACACTTTCCGGGGGTTAAACACATTATGCAACAAGCTTTACAATATCTTTCACAAGCGAAACAGCACCCAGTACACCAAGCACTCCCCCGCCGGCAAGCATCAGCAAAAATTTCAGCTTGTCCTTTGTCAGAATTAATTCTTTGGACTTTTTTGTCTGAATCGCCTTTGAAACGAGAAACACGCCCACAGCCAGTATGGCGAATGAAGACGAAACCGCATTTCTTCTGCCGAATTTTTCTTCAAGTATAACAGTAACGCCGTAAACCGCCGCACCTGTTCCGAAAATAATCTTGTCGGCTTTGCTGAGGACTATTTTGCTCTCCTCATGGGGTTCAAGACCATTAGTGTTTCTTCTCATGGTTTTCAACAGACGCTCTTATAAAGTCTGCAAACAGCTTCTGCGGCTTGTTAGGACGTGACTTGAACTCCGGATGGAACTGAACGCCTACAAACCACGGGTGATTTTCAAGTTCAACGATTTCAACAAGCTTTTCGTCCGGCGAAACTCCGGCAATTTTCAGTCCATTCTCTGTCAGCTTTGAACGGAATGCATTGTTGAACTCCCAACGGTGACGGTGACGCTCATAGATAAGTGAATCCTTGTAGATATCAGCACATCTTGAACCCGGTGTAAGCTTGCATGGGTAAAGACCCAGACGCATTGTACCGCCCTTGTCTGTGATGTCCTTCTGGTCCTCCATAATGTCGATTACACTGTTAGGACCGTCCGGTGCAAACTCTGTTGAGTTGGCGTCTTTAAGTCCGGCAACGTGTCTTGCAAATTCAACAACA
>JALEVO010000152.1 GCA_022788225.1 Oscillospiraceae bacterium
ACCTGTATCCATATAACAGCAGTTGCGCCCCAGTCACCAATCATAGCCACAAGGCAGATTATGAGCAGTATCATGTTTTTGACTGCAATTTCGTATTTCGGACTGTCCCTGACAATCAGTGCCACAAGTCCGAGAAAAAGCGGAAACATGACGCTTGTCTGGTGAATCACCGGAAATCCGCCCGATTCAAAGTAAATATAGGGTATATGGGAAATCAGCGCAAACAGTCCAAGCCGCTTTGCGTATTTTATGGGGTCACGGGTATGTGCGTACCCCTCAGCCACCATGAAACACATTATCGGGGCGGTAAGCCTGCCGATAACATGCATAGCCTGTCCGGCAACACTGCCAAAGGGTACAAACGCCCAGGCAATGTGGTCAATGACCATTGCAATAATCGCAATAAGCTTTAAAAGGTCGGCTGTTATTCCGCTTTTACGCTTTGGCTGAATGGTGTATTTCCTTATGGGACGGTCGCGGCGGTTTGATATGTCAATTGCCATTATCGACCTCCGAAAAGCAGAAATACGGTCCGCATTCTGATTCATGGGTCTTTACAAATGTCCATTTATAGCTTTCAGCCGTGAAATAAACATCTGTATACCGGCAAGCTTCGTTTTCACTGATAGTTTCAAGAGTACAGCCGTCCTGCACGAACACAAAACAGCTGTCACTCATGCTTTCAAACATTTTCAGAGCTTCAGCACCTGTATAACATTTCACAAAATCATAGGAAAAGATGTGCCAGAGGTAGTTATTTTCGCCTTTAACGTACCTGTTCAGATTTTTCAGCGGCACATTTTTTCCGAAAGCATTAAGCCATTTTTCTGCGAGTATTTCCGAATTTGCGTTATTTTTCATTATTTCATGGATTCTCTTGTATAGTCAAGCAGACCGCCTGCAAGAATGATATCCTTTGTACGTCCGCTGAGTTCGCAGAGTACCTTGATTTCCTTGCCTGTTGTCTTGTTTACTACCGTAAGTTCGGACTTTCCAGCCTCAATTTCTGCTCTTACGTTGTCCAGTACAAGCTCGTCACCCTGCGAGATTGTATCGTAGTCAGCCTCGTTTACAAATGTAAGCGGCAGAATACCTGCATTGATGAGGTTTGCTCTGTGGATTCTTGCGAATGACTTAACCAGTACAGCCTTGATTCCTAAGTAGAGAGGTGCAAGTGCTGCGTGTTCTCTTGAAGAACCCTGACCGTAGTTTGAACCGCCTACGATAATGCTCTTGCCCATTTCCTTTGCTCTTGCCGGGAACTGCTCGTCGCAGATTGTAAAGCAATGCTGTGAAATAGCCGGAATATTTGAACGCAGAGGAAGAATCTTTGCGCCGGCTGGCATGATGTGGTCAGTTGTGATGTTATCGCCGACTTTCAGTGAAACACCTGCGTCGATTGATGCGTCAAGAGGAGATGTTTCAGGGAAAGGCTTGATGTTTGGTCCTCTGAGTATCTCAACGCTGTCCATATCAGCCTCTGCAACCGGCGGTACTAACATATTATCGTTAATCTTGAATACTTCCGGCAGCTTGAATTCCGGCATATCGCCCAGTTCTCTCGGGTCTGTAAACACGCCTGCGATTGCTGACGCTGCTGCAACTTCCGGAGAAACAAGGTAAATCTGACCGTCCTTTGTACCGGAACGTCCCTCGAAGTTTCTGTTGAATGTTCTCAGGGAAATACCCTTTGAGTTAGGTGACTGTCCCATACCGATACATGGTCCGCAGGCACTTTCAAGGATTCTTGCGCCGGCGTCAATCATAACGGAAAGTGCGCCGTTTTCAGCCAGCATATTGAGAACCTGTTTTGAACCCGGAGCGATTGAGAGTGAAACGTCCGGATGAACAGTCTTGCCCTTTAAGATGTGAGCAACTTTCAGCATATCCATAAGAGAGGAGTTTGTACATGAACCGATACAAACCTGATCAATCTTTATCTTGCCTATTTCCTTTACAGACTTTACATTGTCCGGAGAATGAGGACAGGCAGCCAGCGGTTCAAGCTCGCTTAAATCAATAACAACTTCCTCGTCGTAAACTGCGTCAGCGTCAGCTGAAAGCTCTGTCCACACATCTTCTCTCTGCTGTGCCTTTAAAAATTCTCTTGTTATTTCGTCAGACGGGAAAATAGAAGTTGTTGCGCCAAGCTCTGCGCCCATATTTGTTATAGTTGCTCTTTCAGGAACGGAAAGTGTCTTTACGCCCTCGCCGCAGTACTCAATAACCTTGCCTACGCCGCCCTTAACGGACAGTCTTTTCAGAACTTCAAGGATAACGTCCTTTGCGGCAACCCATGGTGAAAGCTTGCCCTTAAGCTCAACCTTTACAACCTTAGGACAGGTTATGTAGTAAGCGCCGCCTCCCATAGCTACAGCAACGTCAAGACCGCCTGCACCGATTGCAATCATACCGATTCCTCCGCCTGTCGGTGTGTGGCTGTCGGAGCCGATAAGGGTTTTTCCCGGAATGCCGAAGCGTTCAAGGTGTACCTGATGGCAGATACCGTTACCCGGACGTGAGAAATAAATTCCGTGTTTTTTTGCAACACTGCCTATAAAGCGGTGGTCGTCGGCATTTTCAAAGCCGTTCTGGAGAGTGTTGTGGTCGATATACGCCACACTTCTTTCCGTTTTAACTCTCGGAACTCCCATTGCCTCAAATTCAAGGTATGCCATTGTTCCGGTTGCGTCCTGTGTAAGAGTCTGGTCGATTCTGATACCGATTTCCTGTCCCTTTACCATTTCGCCGTCAACAAGATGTGCCTTTAAGATTTTTTCAGTTAATGTTAAACCCATTGCAATCAGTCCTTTCATGATTTTCACTTTTATTTTACATCAAAAGCATACCATTTGTCAAGAATTTCACAAATAATAGTATAAATTGCATTTTTTCTTTGATTTTTTATGTTGCGGAAATGATTTTCTGAAATTTGGAAAGCCGGTCTGTGGCCAGACAGGACAATTCGTTGTTCATTTTATGGTATATGTTTTTCTTTGAGGCTCGACCGGCAGCCATACAGAAAAATCAAAGGGTGTTATGGGCGGCGTCCCTATAATTTTTTGTTTTATATTTCTTCATGTCCGCCCTTTACACATACACAAAATAATGCTATAATATAAATAAGAATAAATCCGAACGGAGAAATAAAAAATGACAATTTCAGCTATAATAGTCTGCGGAGGAAACTCCACACGCATGGGAGGAGTAAACAAGATACTGCTCCCCCTCGGCAGTACAAACGTTGCAGGAACAACCATGCTCGCCTTTGAACAGTGTCCGGAAATAACAGATATCGTTGTAGTCTGCCGTGAATGCGACAGGGAAAGCCTTGAAAATACCGCCCGCAGTCTTGACATAACAAAGCTCCATGCCTTCGCAGAAGCCGGCAAAACAAGGCAGGAAAGCGTTTTCAACGGACTGAAAAAAATCTCTCACGATACTGACCTTGTAGCAGTCCATGACGGTGCAAGACCCCTTGTAAAACCGGAGCATATCGCAAAAACTGCCCGTGATGCGGAAGTTTTCGGGGGAGCAGTTTTAGGCGTACCTGTAAAGGACACCATAAAGGTTGTAAACGACGGTCTTATAACCGACACACCACACCGTCCGTCCCTTTATATAACCCAGACTCCCCAGATATTCAAACGCCGTATTTACTTTGAGGCTGTTGACTTCGCCCTTGAACACGGTCTTGATTTTACAGATGACTGTCAGCTGGCGGAAGCTATCGGAATAAAGGTCTGCATGACTCTGGGTGACTACACCAACATCAAGATTACAACACCGGAGGATATAAAAATCGCAGAACTTCTGCTGGAGGGTAACAAATGAGAATAGGACACGGATATGACGTACACCGCCTTACTGAAAACAGAAAGCTTATTTTAGGGGGCGTTCCGATACCATACGAAAAAGGACTTTTAGGGCATTCTGACGCTGACGTTTTAGTCCATGCGGTAATGGATTCCCTGCTGGGGGCACTTGCACTGGGAGATATCGGAAAGCACTTCCCCGACACAGACCCGAAGTACAAGGGTGCGGACAGCATTGAGCTTTTAAAACACGTCACAGGACTGATAAACGAACAGGGCTATACTCTGGGCAATCTTGACGCAACAGTTATAGCACAGGCGCCAAAGCTTGCGCCATACATTGAGCAGATGAGGAAAAATATTGCCGTCGCTATCGGCTGTGATATTTCGCAGGTAAACGTCAAGGCAACGACGGAAGAAAAGCTTGGTTTTACCGGCGACGGTTCGGGTATTTCCGCACATTGCGTTGCGCTCCTTACTGAAAAAGATTAATGTCACAGTGCTTCTGATTTTGTCATATAATGTACTGAGGTACCATTAAGAATCTGCTTTAAGGTTCTAAGGTATCGGTCATTAACGGGTGACAGCGTGAATTTTTCACGCCGGATTGGAGGCTGATTATGAAAAAAACAGCAGTTACTATGCCATCTGTCACTCACGCAATCAAAGCAAAGCGTATCCTTGCAGGCGGCGGATTTGCAAGTGAGATAAGGAGAGCGCCCAAGGTGTCTGAGGGCGGCTGTACCCACGTTTTGATTGTAAACGGTGATTCCGGAGATGTAATTGCATTTCTGAACCGTAACAGAATTGAATACGGAAAACTGATAAACAATGCGGTGTACTGACTATGACGGTTAATTTTGACAACGCCGCAACCACTTTTCCGAAGCCTGAATCAGTAAGGCGGGCGTTAAGCGAGGCGGTTTCACGCTACGGCGGTAACGCCGGACGGGGCGGACACAGGCTTACTCTTGCTACCTCGGAAAAGGTATTTGACACAAGGCAGACTGCCGCAGACTTTTTCGGTGCTGTTCCGGAAAATGTCGTTTTCACTCTCAACTGCACTCATGCACTGAATTTTGCAATTCAGGGAATAATGAAGAGCGGCGGTCATATAATAATAAGCAGTATAGAGCATAACTCCGTTGCAAGACCGGTCTATGCCCTTTCGGAAAACGGCAATGTGTTCTACAGCATTGCTCCTGTCTATGATGACGATGAACAGTTTTTAGGCGGCTTAAAGCGGCTTATACGGCATGACACAAAAGCAATAGTCTGCACCATTGCCGGAAATGTCACAGGGCGTATTCTGCCTTTCCGTGAGATAGCGCAAATTTGCCGAAGTCGGAACATCTGCTTTATTGCCGACGGTGCACAAGCCTGCGGAATACTTGACGTAAAGCTTTCGGACGGAATAAACATTCTCTGTACCTCCGGTCACAAGGGACTTTACGGTCCTGCCGGAACAGGGCTTCTCATAAGCGACGGTGAATACGGGATATCTCCTGTGATACAGGGCGGTACAGGCAGTTCGTCCATGAATCTTATCCAGCCGGACTTTCTGCCGGACAGTCTTGAAAGCGGAACAGTCAACACAACAGGCATAATCGCACTGAAATCGGGTATAGACTTTGTGCGGAAAATGGGTACTGATAAAATCTACGCCCATGAAAACAGGCTCTGCCGGAAATTTATAAGTCTGCTTGACCCTGACAGGGTAACGGTCTACAGGACTGAAGGATTAAAATACGCTCCTGTGGTATCTTTCAATATAAACGGAATGCCACCGGAAGAAGCGGCAGGACTTTTAAGCGACAGGGGTTACTGTCTGCGTGCCGGACTTCACTGCTCTCCCCTTGCCCACAAAACCCTCGGAACTGACGAGGGAACAGTCAGGTTTGCACCATCTGTATTCAATAATGAAAATCAGGTTTACGGACTTACTAAAGAAATAAAAAAATTGTGTGAAAATTTATAAAAAAATATTGAAATTATCTGTGTATTTATGATAGAATTATAATATGCGGAAATTTTAAGAGGGGTCATCACCCCTCATTACATAAAAGAAAGGATGTGAACTATGTACGCAGTAAAAAATATACTGAATATGGTCTGGAATGTTATGCAGTCCATAACCTTTATGGATGTTATAGATATACTTTTAATGTCGTATCTGGTTTATCTACTGATAAAGCTTATCAGGGAAACAAGGGCAGGACAGCTTGTAAAGGGAATACTTTTTATAGTTATCGCTTATGTAATAAGCAATCTTATCGGACTCAAAGCAATGTCTTACATAATAAAAAGCGCACTGGATATCGGTCTGCTGGCAATTCTCATAATGTTCCAGCCTGAAATCAGACGTGCGCTTGAAAAAGCGGGGCGGTCAAAAATAGGAATAACATTATTTTCAGTCGGTGAAACTGCCGACCAGTCTGCAAAATGGAATACCTGTATAGAGGCAATATGTGATTCGTGCGTTGACCTTTCAGCAACAAAAACAGGTGCGCTTATCGTTATAGAGCGCCAGACAAAGCTTGGAGAACAGATAGAAAACGGAACTATACTAAACGCAGTTCCCAGCAAGGAACTTTTCGGCAATATCTTCTTTAAAAATACTCCTCTCCATGACGGAGCAGTTATAATCCGTGACGGAATGGTTCTTGCCGCTGCCTGCTTCCTGCCAAAGCCGCAGAAAGAAGAACTTATCAACAAAAAGCTTGGTTCACGTCACAGGGCAGCTATCGGAATGAGCGAAAATTCCGACGCTATAGTAATCGTTGTTTCCGAGGAAACAGGTAATATTTCAATTGCTGAAAACGGAGAGCTTACCCGTGATTTCACACGTTTCAGACTTAACGAATACCTCCATGAGGCACTTATACCAAAGCCGTCAGAAACCAAGAAAAAACTCCCCATAAAGAAAAGAAACCGCAGCAAGGGGGATAAAAAATGAAATTTCTCAAAAATATAAAAAACTATATCTTAAATTCCTTTAACAACAATACGGCAATGATAATTTATTCGATTATTATTGCCATACTTATGTGGTTTGTCATTTCAATCACAATCTATCCGACTACTCCGAAAACTCTCAGCAATATCCCGCTGGAGATAGACATAACCGGAACATCGGCAGAGGAAAATGATTTAAGCGTTATAAGTGCATCTGCAAAAAATGTCACCGTTACAATAAAGGGTGAACGTTCAAGAATAGGCAGCCTTACAGCTGATGACCTTGTTGCAAAGGCTGTAATTGAAAATGTAAACTCAGCCGGCGAAAAGTCCCTTAATATAAACGTTACCGGAAAGGATTCCGACGTAAAATTTGAGGTGACAGATATAAAGCCGTCAAAGGTTGACGTAATGTTCGACAGGATAGACACAAGAGAATATGACCTTACAGTCAATGCCCCGAATATTACCGCTGCGGACGGTCTTTATATGGACAAAAGCGAATTCAAGGTAACTCCGTCTGTAATTGAAATAACCGGTCCGTCAAAACAGCTTGACAGCATTGACAAGGCTCAGGTCTATGTTGACACAAAGCAGGAGATAAACACAGCCTACACTTTCCACAGCAAAGACGTTGTGCTTTATGACAAGAACGAGTCAAAGATAAACACGGATAATCTGACATACAATTCAGAGGATTTCACAATAGACATTCCTGTTTATATGCAGAAAGAACTGGATTTCACCTACGATATCCGCTATGCTCCGGCAAACTTTGACATAAGTTCCCTTAACATTGAGCTGAATGTTGACAAGATAAATCTTGCCTCACCAAATGATGAGCTCCAGAACATTGACACATGGAGTATAGGTTCTATTCCGCTTTATGACCTTGACTGGGATTTCAACAAATCCTTCACAATTGAAGTTCCGTCCAATTACAAGA
Organism: Oscillospiraceae bacterium; assembly: GCA_022788225.1. Taxonomy (GTDB): domain Bacteria; phylum Bacillota; class Clostridia; order Oscillospirales; family Ruminococcaceae; genus Porcipelethomonas. The sequence continues at coordinate 7,717 of JALEVO010000152.1, forward strand.
ATCTTTCAAATGTTTCAACAGTAACTGCAAAGCTGAATCAGGAAGGTCTTGCAAAGAAAACGGTTACAGTAAACGACATTTCAATCGTAAATGCACCGTCAAATTATGACTGCACCGTCAACACCTACGGTCTTACCTTTGATATTATAGGACCGGAAGACGATATTGCGGAAATCACCGAAAAGGATATACTGGTTTCTGTTGACCTGCTCAAATATACCGTACAAAGCACTAACTTTACCGCTGATGCAACAATAAGCTTCCCGAAATACGATAAAGTATGGGCAGTAGGCCTCCAGAAAGTTTCAGTAACAGCAACCCCGACAGCCAAAAATGCAGAAGAATAAAATCAGCCCCGTCAGATGTAACTGGCGGGGTTTTTATGTTGAAAAAAATGTCATAATGTGATATAATTAAGAAAAAATGCATTTATGTTAAAATGGAGGTATTATTATGAAAAAGCTTGTGGCAGTTTTAGGCAGCAGCCGTCCGGACTCAGTATCCATGAAAGCGGCTATGGAATTTATAAAAGGTGCAAAAGAGGCTGGATATGAAACAGTAATTTTCAAGGCAAATGAAATGAATATCAAGGGCTGTATTGGCTGCGGCAGCTGCCGTAAAAACGGCACAGACTGCGTTATACAGGACGATATGCAGAAGTATTACAAGGAACTGCATGACTGCGACGCTCTCCTGCTGACCGCTCCGAATTATTATTCACAGGTTGCCGGTCCTATGATTACATTCATGAACCGTCATTACTGCATGAGCAATCCGGACAAGACCACCCGTCTTGAAAAGAACATAAAGCTTGCGGCAATCTATTCACAGGGTGCGCCGGAAAGCTTTCCGAAATATCCGGCTGTTTATGACTGGTATAACGGCACTTTCACTGCCAAGGGCATGACGCTCTGTTACAACCAGATAATCGGCGGCGACAGCGACATTGAAAAAGTCTGTCAGAACGCATACAATGGCGGAAAGTCACTGTAATGCTGGACCCCGAAATAAGAGAAGCGCTTTTTTGCTATCTGGACTTCAACTTCGGAAAACACAGGACTTTTGAGGAAGTACCCATAAACAATTCAAGGGCGGATATATTCGCCGTAACAGAAAACGGTCTTGTGGGGTTTGAAATAAAAAGCGACGCCGACACCTACACACGTCTTAAATCACAGGTCAGGAACTACGACCTTTTTTACGATTTCAACTACATAGTGATAGGCAAAAAGCATATAAAAGGCGCAGAAAAGCATATCCCCGAATACTGGGGAATAATCTGCGTTTCGGAGGACGGTGTTGAGGTAATAAAGCAGCATTCTGTCAATCCTAAAGCAAAGCTTAAAAAGCAGCTTGAACTGCTTTGGAAAAGGGAGCTCTGCAATATTCTCAGACGCTATTCCATGCCGGCTTATCCGCAGAAAAGCAAAGCGTTTATCCGCACAAAGCTTCTGGAGAAAATACCGGAAAATCTCCTCAGAAAAGAACTTTACGAGGAACTTTTTGAAAGGGATTATACATTGCTGTAAATCAAATGGGACGCCCATAAAAAGAGCGTCCCATATTTTTTATTCAGCTTTACCACACCCCATAAGCCACAGCTCTTTCAGCAGCTGCGCATATCAGCGTAGTTACAACATTTGCGCCTATAATCGTCAAAATAAATCTCACAGTCTTGTTTTCATGGACATCATTTTTAAGGCTGAACCATACAACAGGAAATTCAACAAGAATTGTAGTCAGAAAATATTCAATGCCGATGGTGTAATAGGGCAGGTGTTCAAGGGCGAAATCAAACGTATAGGTCAGCCCTCCGGTATAGCCGATATATCCGAATATATACGGTGCAAGAAAAGAAAGATGATTTGCAATAGCCACAACGGCAAACACCTTTACCGGACGCTTGATTTTTGCAACAAACACATAAGCCAGTGTTTCAGCAATCAGAGTAAGTGCGATTATAAAAGGCAGAATGTCATAAGGTCTTGTTTCTGACAGCCATCTCCATGAGGAATTTGCATAGGCATGAATACAAAGCGCCGACGATGTCACAAAAACAAAAACAATAATATATAAAAGTTTATTTTTCATGCCGTTTTTCTTTCCTGAAATACTCATTAGTCTCCTTCGCCACAATTCCGCTAAGAGCAAACAGTGCAATTATATTCGGAATTGCCATAAGACCGTTGAAGATATCCGCAATTGTCCATACGGCGGAAACTGTCATGTAAGGTCCGATAAATACGGCAAGTATGTAAAGACAGCGGTAAACCTTTACGGCACGTTTATTCCTGTTGGTAAGGTATTCAAGACAGCGTTCGCCGTAATAGTTCCAGCCGAGAATTGTTGTGAAAGCAAAGAACACAAGACAAGCCATAAGCATAAATGAGCTTACCTGCTCCGGCAGGAATGAAAAGCCTTTGTTGTATGCGTCCGCTGTGACTGCAACTCCCTCAAGGGCAGGATTCTCCCACGAACCCATCATAATAATGCAAAGACCTGTCATGGTGCAGATTACAACTGTGTCGATAAAAGTACCGGTCATGGAAACCAGTCCCTGTCTTACAGGGTCTTTTGTTTTTGCGGCGGCAGCGGCAATTGGTGCAGAACCAAGTCCGGCTTCGTTGGAGAAAATTCCCCTTGCAACGCCTTTCTGTACGGCAACTATCACAGACGCTCCGATTCCTCCGGCGGCGGCTTTCACGCCGAATGCACTCTTTACAACCGTTGCCACAGCCCCCGGAAGCTTGTCTATGTTGATAATGATAAGCGAAAAACAGGCAACTATGTAAATTGTCGCCATAAAGGGTACAACAACCTGTGAAACGCCGGAAATACGCTTGATTCCGCCTATTATAACCAGTCCGGCGCAGAGGGTTACAACGATACCCGTAATCACCACAACAATTGAATAGGACTGTCCGAAAAGGCTGACTGTCATCTGCTTGTCCGGGTCAAAAAATCCCTGAACAGACGAGGCAATACCGTTTATCTGGGAAAACGTACCAATTCCGAAAAGACCTACACAAGCGCCGAAAAAGGCAAAAATCTTCGCCAGCCACTTCCATTTGGCACCCATGCCGTTTTCAATATAGTAAAACGGACCGCCAAGTACATGACCCTCCTTGTCGATAGTTCTGTACTTTATAGCGAGAAAGCCCTCGGTATATTTTGTCGCCATACCGAAAAGTGCGGCTACCCACATCCAGAAAAGCGCCCCCGGACCTCCCGACACAACGCCTATAGCAGTGGCAACACCCACAATGTTTCCCGTTCCTATGGTAGCGGAAAGAGAGGTACACAGCGCCCCAAAGCTTGAAACTTCACCGCTTCCGCCGTCCTCATTGCGAACCATATATTTCAGCGCTCTGGGCAGACGCCTTATCTGAAGTCCATGAACCCTTATGGTCAGATATATACCCGCAGACAAAATCAGCACTATAAGGGGTATGGTTATAGCATTGTTTATTCCGTCTAAAATTCCGCTTATTTTATCAAGCATTAATTATCACCGTTTCTTTGTAAAGTCTGTCTTTGTAATTTTAACATAAAATCGCAGATTTTGCAATATTACGGCGAATTTTATCAGAAAAAACATTTTTTTATGCAGGAAACGGTGTTCTCAATGTCCTGTTATTAAAAAAACACGGGCTGACAAAAACGCCAGCCCATACGATTATTGTTCATGCATTGCCTTATGCTCTCTTTGCAGTTCCTCAATAAGGCGGTAAAGCTCCCAGTTCTGATTAACTGGTGTTACCGTACATTTCAGGTCAATACTGATATTATTTGATTTCAGCGCTTTAAGCATCTTGTCAATTACCGTGCTTTTCAGTCCCAACATGATAAGCACTTCACATTCCGGCGGATTTTCAAGCATTATTCCGGTTTGCGTCATACCACTTATCTGGGCAATATAACCCACCTTTTCTCCGGCGCATTCAGTACCAACAAAACATATATTAGTATTCAGATCCTGTGCAATATTCATCAGAATATCCTTTTTTGCATCATCAAAACAGTATCCGATAATTTTCGGAATTATAGTAACTCTTGTATTGATTCTCGATTTCATATCTATCCCTCCCTAGAGCAAAACTTTTTCCCGACAATCTGTTCAACAAATCAGAACTGCCGGGAAAAGTATAATTATAAAATTAGATTTTGGAATATCCGTAACTGTTGATAATAGCGTCAATCTTCTGACCGGATCTGCACATATCGCACTTTTCAAATGAAACCGATTCATAATTCGGAATATCGTCAGAAGTGAACACAGAATTGATTTTAATTCCGTTATATTCGTCAATGGCGCTGAATATTGATGATATACCGGCAAGCTTTCCGTTGTAATACTGTAAACATTCAACCGAACGGCTGATAGTTTTTCCCGTTGAAGCAGAGGAAATCAGAAGAATTATCTGCTTTCCGAAGATGTCCTTCTGGAGATTGTCACGGAAAATCATCTGATTGTTAGCGTTGGTTTCCGGTGTTATTACACATATATCCTTGCCGCTGTTTATCGAAGTGTGACCTTCCTTTGCAAGTTCCCTTGCAAGAAATGCACCGATAATTTCCGTACCCTCAAGGCAGATGATAGTGTCAACGTCAGTGCTGGACATATAAGCTTTTGCAAGCTCTGCCGCCGTTTCCTTTGCGGCTTTATGATGAGTTTTAACACCTGTCATGTCAACATAATAGTTTACATGAGAATGGTTTGTAGCAAAGTGACCGGGAATTACTCCGATTTTGATTCTGCGGTTTGACTGTGAAGTTATTTCATGTATTCTTGTTTCCATATACTTTGTTACCTCCGTCTTTTGGTTTAATAACATTATAACATTTCACCTATAAAAAGTCAATATATTTTCATAACATTTAACATAATGCACAAAACAAACTATCAATGTTTAACGCTTGTTACAATTGACGCTTTCGGCATTTACTTTTTTATCGATTTATGATATTATAGATGAGGCAGACAATGTCGAAATCTATTTGCCATATTTTGCGGTTGTCGCTTTAGCGACGAGCAAAATGGCATTTAAAATAAGCATATTGTATTTATTGTTTAAGGAGGACTTATGAAATCTCTTGTCAAAAATATAATTATTATAATTGAATTTATACTTATTCTGCTGCTTGCTGCGTCAGTCTGCCTTTTATGGAAAAAAGAGCCGGAAGCTGTTCAGACAGACGTCCCGGCGGCGGAAATTAAAGAAAATACTGTGGATTCTGAATCAGTCAAAGAACGTGTTGAAAAAAACTATTATGACGTAAGCGGCAAAAAAGTTCTTATGGAAGACAGTACATTCGGAGAAATCTGGATACCTGTCCTTGAAAATGTCCCTGCCTTTTCAAAGGACAAGGAACTGCTCAAAACCCGCAACGGACGGAAGTTTTACGTTGAGGATTCAGAGATAACCTCACTGCTGGGAGTTGACGTTTCAGTACATCAGGACAACATTGACTGGGCAAAAGTAAAGCAGGCAGGAATTGATTTTGCCATGGTAAGACTGGGTTTCAGAGGCTATGGCACAGGTGAAGCACAGCTTGATGAAAACTACGTCCAGAACATTGAGGGCGCAAGAGCCGCCGGACTGGACGCCGGGGTATACTTCTTCTCACAGGCAGTAACAGTTGACGAAGCCATTGAAGAAGCGCAGATGGTCATAGACAGCCTTGACGGTCTTGACGTGAACTACCCTGTTGTATACGACTGGGAGATAATCTACGATGACTCTGCAAGGACGGACAACGTCCCTGTTGATGTTCTGACAGACTGCTGTGTGGCATTCTGCGAAGCTATAGAGGACGCCGGCTACACGCCTATGATATACCAGAACAAGAAAACCACAATGTTCAAGCTTGACCTTGAAAGGCTGACGGACTACGACTTCTGGCTTGCGGAATACAACTCCGAGCCTACATATTATTATGACTTTACAATGTGGCAGTATACAAGTGAGGGTTCTGTTCCGGGTATTGAAGGGGACGTGGACTTGAATATCAGCTTTAAGGATTATGCAAAATAAGAAACGCCTGTCAGTAAAAGACAGTCATTCAAAACTGTAGAAAAAGACATTTTCAAGTATTCGGGCGAGCAATGCTCGCCCCTACGATAGCGTAA
>JALEVO010000022.1 GCA_022788225.1 Oscillospiraceae bacterium
AAGCTGCCTAAATCGCAGTTGCCTTTGACATGAACTATCTGCTTGTCGGGGTATTGCACAGCAATGCGGTCAAGTTCCTCTTCGCCGTCACCGAGGTGGATATACAAGTCAGCGTAGTACCCTTTGAAAATCTTATCCAGAGAATAATAATTCCTGTGAGAATCAGACATTACAATTATTTTCATAAATTTTCCTCCTTACGTTCACAATGAGGTTATATATAAAAAAATTATATCATAAATATAGAGTAATTACAATGGTTTTTCTGCTGTTTTACAGCAAATATTTTTTTGAGGTGTTTTACTTATGGCAAAAATTGATCCGTCTAAATTAGATGAACTTTTAAAAGTCGCAGGCAAAAAGCTGAATATTCCCCCTGATGAACTGAAAAAACAGCTTGAGGCAGGAAAATTTGACGCTGCTATGAACAGTATGAGCAAAAGTGATGCGGCAAAATTCAATCAGGTCATAAAAAATCCGAAAATGATTGAAAAAATGATGTCAACACCGCAGGCACAGGCACTTTATAAAAAAATAACCGGTGAAAAGTAAAAAATATAGTAAACGAAAAATTATTTTTTTAGTTTACTATTAGCCGATACGCACGGAGCGAACAAAGTGAGCGAATGTGCGAGGCTATAAAAATAAATATAGTGAACGTAAAATCTTTTTTGCGTTCACTATAATTTCATTCCGTCAGAGGAGGGGAGGGACTTCCGGAAAATATGGACGATTTAATGGGAAAAATTCAGGAGGTTCTGTCCGATGAGGAGAGTATGAAACAGCTGACCGAGCTTGCATCATCTCTCTTTTCCTCTTCGGAGGGTGAGGGAGCAGGAGAGGAAAGCGATAGTGTCAAAGAGGATAAAAAGGAAGAGGACTCCGGCGGAGGAACGGACTTTGATTTCAGCAAGCTGCTGATGATGGGGCAGGTCATGAATTCAGTTTCCAACGACAAAAATGCGGAACTGCTTATCGCCCTGAAACCGCTGCTGAAAGAGGAACGTCAGGCAAAGGTTGACAAGGCAGTCAAAATGCTGAAATTCTTTGCCGTATTCAATATACTTAAAGAAAGCGGAATGCTTAACGATATTTTCTGAACAGGAGGTTTAAGGCTTTGAATTACAGCAATCCGGATATGAACTATATGCGCCGTGACGCTCTTAGGCGAACACGGGAGATGCACCGGCAGAACATGAACAGAAATGATGTACAAGCACAGCGAAAGCCAGAGCCTGTTATGCCGTTCAGTGCTCCTCCGCCGGAAACAGGGTCCCAACCGCAGCATGATAATACTGCTGAAAAAAAGTCGGCTCCAAAGCAGCCGATGCCGCCGAAAAATTATCCGAAACGGCAGGGCGGCGGTCTGAACAGTCTGCTTTCCGGATTTTTTACTGACGGCAGACCGGACAATGATAAAATCATAATAATTGCGCTTATTGTAATACTTGCAAGAGAGGGCGCAGACTTAAAGCTGCTTTTAGCGCTGGGATATATACTTATGTAACGGAGATAAAATATGAATGATATGATTTACAAAGGAATATGGGTAGTTTCAGCAATAATAATGATTATTTACTATGCCCGGAGAAAGCATACGGTAAGGTCGGCACTTTCGGGAATGTTAAGCGGTGGGGCGGCACTGATTCTCCTGCATTATTTCGGAGATAATCTGGGGTATGCGCCGCCGGTGAATCTTTTCAATACTGCCGTGTCACTTGTACTGGGAGTACCGGGGGCGGCACTTATAATGGCAGTGAATCTTATATAAAGTGTGCGGCTGCACGGGTATTTGCACACTTAAAACGCCGTAATTACGGGGCTGCACGCCTGCACGCCAGTTTTATGAGTTGGTCTTATATATCAGTGTGTACCGCCGTCAGAACTTTACGGCTGTTACAATTCATGGTGAAAAGATAATACGAGGTTTAATATATACAGAAAGTTGTATTTAAGGCGTGCAGGCGTGCAAAGGCTTATTTATCGCAGTTTATGACGTGCAGAATGATGTGCATCTGCACATAGGCACATAAAACAGAAAGAGAAAACGTCCGGATTCAATTACAAATCCGGACGTATTTTTATAACAGTTCTTCAAGTTTTTTTCTTATCTGTGCATTTCGCTTTGTATAGTCAATGTTCATCGGTTTGATTTTTCCGTCTGCAAAGTCATACATACCCTGAAGTATTCCCTCTGTGCTGTCTTCAACAAGGTGACCGCCGAATTCTCTGAAATAACCTCCCGGTCCGTGGATATCCGTTGAGAATGCAGGTTTTCCGAGAGAATCTGCTTCGTGGAGAACCATAGGCAATCCCTCATAGAATGATGATATGATAAACAAATCACATTTTTTCAGAATAGGCATAGGATTCTTTACAGATTTGATAAGGACGATATTTTCCCAGCAGTCTGTTTCTCTTGCGTGCTGTATGGTCTTGTTGTATAAAACACCCAGACCGCCTATGATTATAAGGCTTGAATCGGGGTAGTCCTTATGGAACTCTGCAAAGGCGTCGATAAGACGGAAATGTCCTTTTTCAGGTGAAAAGCGTCCGATAGTAATAAACTTCATTCCCGGTGAATTGAGAATATGGTTTACTCCGTCCGGGTGAGGACAGAAAATTTCAGTATCTTTCTGGAACTCTATCGGCATATTGCCTTTCATTACAACTGCTTCATGGTTATGGAAATTGTTCATTACCATTATATTGTCTTTTCTTCCACTTATTGTATAAGTCGGTTCAACAATATCAACTGATACAGGAAGAACGTGGTCGCAGACATTATATGTCCATTTCAGAAGATGTATATTCTGATTGTTTCTTGTTTCGATTTCCTGAATCATATCATTGTGGACAAAGACTGTTTTTGTGGCGTCAAACTGGGTAAGCATACCAAGAATCGTGTTTTCATAACCGCCGTAGTGAATGACGTGTTTGAATTTCAAGCCGTAGAAATGCTTTTTGATTTCTCGTGCATTCGCTTCAGCCATTCCCTTTTTGTATTTTTCCTTTTCCTTGCCTTTTCTGAGGAAATTCTTATGCGCATGGTCTGTTTTGAAATCAAAGGTAATTTCACTGCTTATCGGAATTACGCCTACATTTTCAGGGATAACTTCTGTTCTTGACGGGTCTTCTCTCAGAAGTGCTTCTCTGAAAGCAAGATAATAGTTGTTCTTGGAAAGGTCTATGTTGTCAAGGACTGACAGAAGCGCTGTTGTAATACCGTTTTTAGCAAGATTTCCCGCAAAGATAAGCACATTGTCCTTGCCGTTTGGTATAAGCTTTTCTTCGTTTGTAACAGGCTTGTCAAGAAATACTCTTTCGCATATCTTCTTAACTGCATCCGGGTTATCGTATGTGCAGTACTGTTTTATAAATTCGCTGTCATCATAGTTTTTAGGCGTGTTTATAGCCTTGACAAGTTCGTCTATGGTATCAGCCTGCGGGAAAGGAAGTTCGTCAAGAGAAACGTAAACACCACGGTTTTCAAAATATTCTTCCTTGTCATAGGTGTAAAGAATTATCTTTCTGCGTGAGTTTGCAAAGTCATAGAAAACGCTGGAATAGTCTGTTACCAGTGTGTCAGCCATGTTCAGTATCTCGTAGTATTCATATCCCGACGGGAATGCCCTGATATGCTTATACTGGTCATCCTCAAATTCAAGTTTCATAAGCGGATGATACTTTACATACATAAGCTGGTTGTCATTCAGACGTCCGTCCATTTCTTCAAGAAATGCGGTGGTTTCTTCCAGTACTGAATCAACGGCGTATTTGTTTACCTGTCCTCTCCATGTAGGCATATAGACGATAATTTCCTTGTCGTCGATACCGAAATTCTTTCGGAGTTCCTCACGTCTTTTGTCATTGAAAAATACGGAATTTCTCGGATAACCCTCGTTGAGGATAGTTGCCTTGCAGAGGTTCTGGAGCATATATGCGCTTACCATTTTTTCCTTCATGTATTCATTGGGAAAGAGCAGATAATCGCTGAAAACAAGGTTTCTCATAACATTGCCCATGTTATAGACTTCATTTTTAACATCACGGCCCATATTTTTCAGCGGTGTGCCATGCCATGTGTTTAAGATTATCTGACCTTCCTTTTTTATGAATCTTCTTGGAAAAGATGTATCATTTACAAGATATTTTGCCTTGGAAAGATACTTATAATAATGCAGGGATTCCTCCCTGAGAAATTTTACTCTTTTTATACCGTATTTTGCAAGCATACTTCTCACGTTTTCTGCCATGAACGGTTTTGCAGGAACGCAGAGCTTCAGATGCTTGTATGCAGGATTTTCTGAAAGTTCCTTTGCAATATAAAGGATATTTCCAGCCATATCAGAACCGTTTCGGGATTCAAGGAAAACCATATTCTTATTTAATTTTGATTTCTGATATATTCCGTAATATACACTGAACCATATTCGTGATTTGAGTTTGTTAACAAACTTTTTTACTGGATTCTTTTTTGCCATTTGCTGATTCCTCCGAAATTAAATCAAAACTCTCTTTTTCAAGGCAGGCTTCGGATATTATTTAAGATCCTTTTTTATCTGTGTAGTGGAAATTTCCGGAGTTCTCGGAAGATAGACAACTTCACAGTATTCTTTAAGAAAATCAAATTTTCCTGTCCAGTCATCGCCCATTACAAAAGTATCTACCCTGAATTCCTTTACATCATTTATTTTCTGTTCCCAGTTTTCCTCCGGAATAACAAGGTCAACATATCTTACAGCCTCAAGCAGGCGCTTTCTCTGCTCATAGGTAAAGTAACATTTTTTCTGCTTGGAATTCCAGTTGAACTCGTCTGTTGAAAGCGCTACTATAAGATAATCACCAAGTGCCTTTGCACGCTGGAGAAGATTTATATGACCATAATGCAGCAGGTCAAAGGTTCCGTAAGTAATAATTTTTTTCATGTTCCGTACCTCAGTCTTGTGATTTTATTAAGAAACAGTTTAAATTAAGTAAATTAAACGTATAGGCATAGCTTTACATTATAAATTTCAGTATAACTCAAATTTTAGTTTTTGTCAAGAAATTTTGTGTTTCTTCAAAAAAATATTACATAACGTCATTAGTTATTGATTTTTCTCTGAAAATATTATATACTTATAAAGGCGAATTAATAACAAAAGACTTTTAAAAGGAGAGATTCAGTTGAGATTTACAAAAATGCATGGTATAGGCAATGATTACATTTATGTCAACTGCTTTGAAGAAAAGGTTGAAAATCCTGAACAGGTTTCAATTTATGTCAGTGACCGCCATAAGGGAATAGGCTCGGACGGACTGGTACTCATCATGCCGTCGGACAAGGCTGATTTCAGAATGAGAATATTCAATGCTGACGGTTCAGAGGCTATGATGTGCGGAAACGCAACAAGATGTATCGGTAAATATGTCTATGACAAGGGACTTACCCGGAAAACAGAAATAACCCTTGAAACAAATTCCGGTATCAAGCACCTTAAACTGTTTCCTGAAAACGGAAAGGTTGAATACGTTGAAGTTGATATGGGAAAGGCTATTCTTGTACCCAAGGATATCCCTGTAAATTCTGACAAGGAAAGATTCATTTCCGAGCCTGTTGAGGTTGATGGAAAGGAATATAAAATCACCTGCGTTTCAATGGGAAATCCTCATGCTATTGTTTATCTTGACGGAATAAACGAACTTGACCTTGAAAAAATTGGTCCTTCCTTTGAAAATCATGTCCTTTTCCCGGACAGAATAAACACAGAGTTTATTGAAGTAAAAGACAGCAGAAATCTCAACATGAGAGTATGGGAAAGAGGAAGCGGGGAAACCTTTGCCTGCGGTACAGGTGCCTGTGCGTCGGTAGTTGCCTCTGTTCTCAACGGTTTCTGCAAAAATGATGAAGAAGTTACCGTTCATTTAAGAGGCGGCAACCTGAGAATAACCTACTGCACAGACGGTACGGTCATCATGAAAGGTCCGGCAGCGCTTATCTGCGACGGGGATATTGATGTAAGCCATATTTAGTAAAGGAGTATATATAAATGACAAAAGTAAATAAGAATTTTGAAAATCTTGTTCCGAGTTACCTTTTTGCTGAAATCGCAAAGAGAGTAAACGACTTTGTAAAGGCAAACCCTGACAAAAAGGTTATAAGACTGGGTATCGGCGACGTTACACTTCCTCTTGCACCTGTTGTTGTTGACGCAATGAAAAAAGGCTGCGACGAACTTGGCGTAAAGGAAACCTTCAAGGGTTATCCGGACTATGAGGGATATGCTTTTCTGAGAGAGGCAATTTCCGGATATTACAAAAGCTTCGGTACAGAGGTTTCTGCTGACGAGATTCTGGTTAACGACGGTGCAAAGAGTGACGCCGGAAACATTGGCGACATTTTCTCCGAGGATAACGTTGTTCTGGTTACAGACCCTGTTTACCCTGTTTACGTTGACTCAAATATTATGGCTGGAAGAAAGATACTTTATGCTGACGGTACAGAGAAAAACGGATTCTGCGCAATGCCGGACAATTCAGTCAAGGCTGACATTATCTACCTCTGTTCTCCTAACAATCCGACAGGCGCATGCTACACAAAGGAGCAGCTTAAAGCGTGGGTGGACTATGCAAATGCAAACAACGCACTTATCATCTACGATGCTGCATACGAGGCATTTATCACAGAGGATGATATCCCGAGAAGTATCATGCAGATAGAAGGTGCAAGAACCTGCGCAATTGAAATGTGTTCACTTTCAAAGACTGCCGGATTTACCGGTACAAGATGCGGCTACACAGTAATTCCAAAGGAACTTGAACTTGACGGTACTAACATTTACAAGCTCTGGTACAGAAGACTTTCCACAAAGTTCAACGGTGTATCATATCCTGTTCAGTGCGCTGCTGCCGCTGTATTCACAGCAGAGGGACAGAAGCAGATAAAGGAGAACATTGCATATTATCAGGAAAATGCAAAGATCATTGCAAAGACAATGGACGAGCTTGGAATCAAGTACACAGGCGGCGTAAACTCACCATATATCTGGCTGAAGTGTCCTGACAACATGGGCAGCTGGGAATTTTTCGACTACCTCCTCAATAACATTTACGTTGTTGGTACTCCGGGCGAGGGATTCGGCAAGAACGGTGCCGGCTGGTTCAGACTGACTTCATTCGGCGACAGAGAAAACACAATCGAAGCAATGGAAAGACTCAAGGGTCTTATGAAAAAGTAATGAAAAATTCATTTAATAGCAATGCGGCGGCGTTATACAAAAAGTACTGCGCCGCCGCAGTTTTATTTACATTCTGCGGAATTTGCGGCTGGATATACGAAACAGCGCTGACCTCATATCTCTGGGGACGCTTTGCGGAAAGAGGTTTTCTGCACATTCCGGTACTGCCCATATACGGAGTATTCGCCTTTTTAATGCTGCCGCTTTTTAAAAAGCACAACGGCTGGCTGACGGTATTTTTCGGAGGAATGGCAGTCACTACAATACTTGAATTCATAAGCTCATACATAATCGAATGGACAATAGGGGAGAAGCTCTGGAGCTATGCCAGCTGGGACTTTAATTTTCAGGGGAGAATCTCTCTTTACAGCAGCCTGATTTTCGGTGTATTAAGTCTGATACTTATAAAGCTTGTATATCCCCTTGTAAGAAAAATGAACCAGAAACTGCCTGCATGGGTTATGTATACTCTGGGTACGCTTTTTACTGCGGCAATCGTTTTTGATTTTGTCTATACTTTAATAATCGGTTGATTTTTCCTTTAATATAAAATTCATTTTATCCTAAAATAATCTTGTAAAGGAGAGATGAATAATGAAGCAGAAAAGAACAAAACGTCCGGTCACAGCCTCTTACGAGGACATAATGTTCAATGAGGCTGGAAGTGCAAACGACTGCACCGGGCTTATTCCGTCGGCAGTAACTGATGACAGCGAGTATAAGTCCTATGAGGATATTATGGACTTTGACCTCCCGGAAATGTACAAAAAATCAGACAAATGATTTCAATAAACACCAGAGTTTTCATGCTCTGGTGTCTTTTATTTCCTTGACATTCTTTTCCGGCTGGGGTATAATATCTGTGTAAAAGAAATTATAATGGAGGACAAAAATGAAGAAAATATTTTCAGCTTTTGCAGCAGCAGTCATTGCGGCTTCTGCGGTAACGGCAAATGCGTCTGAACTGTTTGCGTCTTATCTTTACAATGATACGCCGGTTCAGGAAGCAAGCCTTTACTGCGTTGTCGGACTTGCAGATGACCCGCTTGCAAAATACGATTACGCAAAACAAAACGGCGTTGACGAGTTCGTTTTCACAGACGAGGGAAAGGCAGTTTATGAAGATCTGATGTCTGACCATCTTACAGCCTGTCAGACAATGAGCGACAGCTTCGGCAGAGAGGTTCAGAAGGTTTACGATTATACTTCCGTATATAACGGATTTGCAGTTATTCTCAAAGAAACAGAATATAATAATATTTACCTCAACCCTAAAAACTATGGTGTTAAGCAGATCTATGCTACAGGTTATGCCACTGAAATTCCGGATAATATCCAGCAGAGGAATGTATCAGAGTCATATAAAGACCTTACAGACAAGATACTTGAGCAGACCGGCGTAAGCAAGGTGAGCCAGAAAGGTGATTCAATTGTAATTGCGGTTATAGACGATTCCTTTGATACTGAACACGAGTTTCTCAGTACTATGCCGGAGGGCGTAACAGGTGTTTTAAGCGAGGATTACATAAACGGCGTTTCAGCGTTCCTTTCATCGACAAGCGGCGGAGGCAGCGGTTATTATCTTAATGAAAAGATTCCGTACAGATTTGATTACACAAATCATAATACAAACACAGATGATCCGGCAGAATTTCATGGAACTCATGTTGCCGGAATCGCAGCCGGAAACGGAGCGGCTGAAACTGATGAAAAGTATGATGCTAAAGGTGTTGCTCCGGACGCACAGCTTGTTCTGATGTCAAGCAATCTGTCAGGCAATGATCTGATGGCGGCTTATAACGACTGCGCTTATCTTGGTGTTGACACTGTAAACGCAAGTTATGGAGTTGCTTATGTTCCGGCTATGAGTGAACCGTATGCGTCAGAGGCAATTTCAAACCTGACAGCAACAGGAACAATGTTCTGTGCTGCGGCAGGAAATGACGCAAAGATATCATATACCGGAGCGGATTCTCTTCTGAATACCGATTATGCAACAGGCGGTACTCCGGACGGAGTATCATCAGCATTCAGCGTAGGTTCTGCGGAAAATCTGGTTTTTGAGTCAAAGATAATTACAGTAGGCGGGAAAAATTATCAGTTAAGTCCGGGAACTTCGGATATTACAGCATATTTCGGTGATACTGACAAGGAATTTGTGGCAGTTCCCGGACTGGGATACCCCGAGGATTTTGAAGGACTGAATCTCAAAGGAAAGATTGCTCTTATTCAGAGAGGTGAACTCACATTTGATGAAAAGGCACAGAATGCCAAAGACAACGGCGCAGTGGGTGTGATTATCTATAACAATGTACCGGGAGAATCAAGCTTCACGCCGGGTTGTTCTGTTCTTCCTGCCGGAATGATAAGCTATGAGGACGGTATGGAAATTATCGGGTCAGGAGAAACAACAGTAACTATCAGCTCTGAATCAAAACTTATTTCATCCCTTACCAGTAAGATGAGTGATTTTTCAACATGGGGCTACACAGAACAGCTTTTGCTCAAACCTGATATCACAGCTTACGGCGGAAACATTATTTCCTCCTATCCGGATAATGAATACAGCGCATTGTCAGGAACATCCATGGCGTCTCCGCAGATAACAGGCATAACTGCACTTCTGAAAGAATATCTGAAACAGAATACTGAAAAATACGGTATTGTCAGTGAAGCAGATTATCCTGAAATGATGGCAAAGCTGCTTATGTCAACAGCAACTCCTGTCTATAGCTCTGACAATGTGGAAATTGCATCTCCGAGAGTGCAGGGAAGCGGTCTGGTAAATGTTGAAAGTGCAATGAATACTCCTGCTTATCTTTATACAGACAGTGCAAAGGATTGTTATCGTCCTAAGATTTCTTTAGGCGATAATCTTGAATCAAATATCGGTTCGCTGGAATTCAGCAGTGAAAAGTTTTATTTCCATATAAAAAATATTTCTGATACAACTCAGACATATACTCTTTCTGCTGACCTTTTCTGTGACAGCACTACTGAAGACGGTGAACTTGCAGCAAATGTAATGAAAATGACAGAAAGCAAGGTACTGTTCAAATATGGCATGACTGAAATCAATGAAATTACTGTAGCACCGGGTGAAGAGGCAACTGTCAGTCTTGACATTGATTTAAGCTCTGAGGAGCAGGAGTATATTGCAGAGACATTTGAAAACGGTACATTTATTGACGGTTATGTTTACTTAAAGAGCGACTCTGCTCCGAATCTGACTCTTCCGTTCATGGGATATTACGGTTCATGGTCAGATTCTGACATCTTTGAGCCATTTGTATATAACAGTAAAAAGAATGCGTCATATTCTCCGTCACTTATGGCTGATGCCAATAATAATATTGCAGGAGTGAATAACATTGCTGCTTTGTTCGGCGAGCAGATAACAGCAATACCTGTTTACTCACCAAACGGAGACAATGTACTTGACAATATCAATCTTTATCTTGGATTCAAGAGAAGATGCTATAATGTAACAGCTGAAATATACCTTAAAGGAAAAAGAGTTTACACAGAACTTATTACAGCTGATGTCGGAAGCTGGATTCCTGAAGATGGTATGAGCAATATGCAGTATCCCATAAACTGGGACTTTGCAGGAGTTTCCGACGGCGAATTATATGAACTCAGACTTACAGCCGAAACGCCTGATTTAGGAAACGGATTCAGGAGAGAAGTTCTTAGTCAGGAATTCAGAATTGATACGACTGCACCGGAGGTAAAGGAATGCAGAAAGATTTTTATCAACGGTGAGGAATACGTTCAGCTTACTATAACAGATAATCTTGCAGTTCAGGGTGCGGTTCTGCTTGACGAATACAGCGAAGGCATACCGATGATTGCTGACAGCGGATATTGTCAGACGACAACCGAAAAGGAATATTCTGTAACACTGCAGGTGCCGGAAGATTCTGATACTTACAGCGCAGAAGTATATGATATGGCAGGAAACTGCACTTCAGTTGATCTGAATAAGGCTGTTGATACATATTATCTTAACTATGATGAAAATATGTTTTTCTCAACAAATGAAAAAACCTTTAAGAATAAAATAAGTCTTACTGATTCCAAGGGAAATGACGTGACCTTTGGCGTATCTTTAACTCCTGAAAAGGCATATAAGGAAAAATACGGAGTTATCTCAGTTATTATGAATTCAGATGAAATAGCGCAGATTCCGGTTACTGTCGGACTTGCCGGTGACGCTGATGTAAATGAGGTTACCAACCTTTATGACGCCATTAAAATTGCAAAGTATATTCTCTGGCAGAATGATCCTAACGGACCGTTCAAAAATGAATTCAAGGATTTTGAAGGCTCATTCGGCGCTTATCTTGCAGACTATGATGTAAACGGTTCAATCAATCTTTATGATGCGGTCGGAATTGCAAAACTGCTTTTACCTGCCGGAAAATAATCACATAGACAAATAATTAAGACCCTGATTTTTAAATCAGGGCCTTGTTTTATATTTTTGAAAAAATCAGATTACACCGGAAAAAATAACTTTTCTGTATGTATCAAATTTTACCCATTTTGCAAAGAAAGCTTTGTGTTCCGATTCGTCTGTCTGAGAATATTCTTTCAGGAATTTCTGTATCTCATCATCTGACTTTGCAAGTACCTCAAAGCCTCTGCCGTTAATGACAGGCACTCCGCCGTAGCTGTAATCCGATGTCGGAATAATCTCTGTGATTTTTCTTTCACGAATCTTTACAGCAACGCTGTCCCTCAGCACTATAATATCAAAGCTTTCAGGATAGCTGTAGCTTTCACCCGATACCGGAATTTCATCTCCCACTGTATAGGTGCGGTTTACCGGCTGATATTTCAGTACATTCAGACTGCTTGTGTCATAGTAAAATTCCTCGAAAATATCGCCTCTTGCAGTCAGTTCGCCAAGCCTGAATGACGCCTTGTCGGCTGAATTTGTCACCTTTTCGCTTACTGCCTCGACAACACCGCAGGCAGAAGTCATGTTTGTAACACGGTCGATAAGAATTAATTCGCCCAGCGTCTTGTGATTTGAAAACAGGTCAGCAACAATTCCCTCTGTCAGCAGTATTTCGCATACTGCAATTTCGTTCTTGCGGAGAGTTTCAGTCTGAACCTTTGCTCCGGTGTTGACGTCAACTGAATAGTCAACCTTTGTGAGAATACCGGAAATCGTCTTTGTACCCAGCTTTACAAGGTAATCCTTGCCTACGCTAAGGGGCTCGTCGTCCATCCAGAGCAGTGAAACAGTCAGCTTTTTATATACTGCAATGTCAGCATCCTTAACAAGCACACAGCCTCTTGAAACGTCAACTTCTCTGTCGAGAGAAATTGTGACCGGCTGTCCCTTGTAAGCAGTATTAACGGATTTGTCCGTCATGAGAATACCCTTGACTGTCGCCTTTTCATTGCTCGGGAGCGTTATAATCTCGTCACCCTCAGAGATACTGCCTGTTTCAATCTGTCCCTGAAAACCACGGAATGTGTGGTCAGGACGGCACACTCTCTGAACCGGCATATAAAATCCTGTTTCTGTATCGTCAGAGTTGATGTCAACAGTTTCAAGGTGCTCCAGAAGTGTCGGACCGTTATACCACGGAATATTTTCTGATTTATGTGTAACATTGTCACCTTCAGTTGCCGAAAGAGGTATGATTTCCACATTTTCAAGAGAAAGCTCATTTTTCAGTTCATCTATCTGGGCGAGTATTTCCCTGAAACGCTTCTCGCTGTAATTTACAAGATCCATTTTGTTTACGGCAAACACAAAATAGCGTATACCCATAAGTTTGCATATCCTTGCATGGCGGCGTGTCTGGACAAGTACGCCTTGTGAAGCATCTACAAGTATAACCGAAAGATCCGCAAAGGACGCTCCAACCGCCATATTTCTTGTGTATTCCTCATGTCCGGGAGTATCTGCAACAATAAAACTGCGGTTGTCAGTTGTAAAATAGCGGTACGCAACGTCTATGGTGATACCCTGTTCACGTTCTGCCATAAGTCCGTCAAGGAGCAGAGAATAGTCTATTTTACCGCTGCGGCTGCCCACCTTGCTGTCAAGTTCAAGCGCCTTTTCCTGGTCAGTGTATAAAAGCTTTGCATCATACAGTATGTGACCTATCAGCGTAGACTTTCCATCGTCCACACTTCCGCAGGTAATAAATTTAAGTAAGCCTTTCATTAAAAATATCCCTCCCTCTTACGGCGTTCCATACTGCCTGCCGCCTCGTTGTCTATAACTCGTGAAGTTCTTTCGGAAGATACCGAGCTTAATGTTTCATCAATAATCTCGTCAAGGGTTGTGGCAGTTGACTCAATACCGCCGGTCAGCGGATAGCAGCCTAAAGTTCTGAATCTGACTGATTTGAGTTCAGGCACTTCTCCCTCTTTAAGCGGGAATCTGTCGTCGTCAACCATGATAATATTTCCGTCCCTTTCAACTACCGGACGCTCTGCCGCAAAATACAGCGGAACAATATCAATATTTTCACGCTTTATATACTGCCAGATGTCCTTTTCAGTCCAGTTGGAAATAGGGAATACACGGATACTCTCGCCCTTTTTGATTTTGGTATTGTAAAGCTTCCACATTTCCGGACGCTGATTTTTCGGGTCCCATGCATGAGCCTCGTTTCTGAATGAGAAAATACGCTCCTTTGCTCTGGACTTTTCCTCGTCACGGCGTCCGCCGCCGAAAGCCGCTGTAAAGCCGTACTTGTTCAGCGCCTGCTTCAGCGCCTGTGTTTTCATGATGTCGGTGTAGGCAGAACCGTGGTCAAATGGGTTTATGCCCTGTCTGACACCCTCCGGATTTATGTATTCAAGCATTTCTATGCCAAGCTTTTCGGCAGTTCTGTCACGGAATTCAATCATTTCCTTGAACTTCCATGTTGTGTTTACATGAAGAAACGGAAACGGCGGTTTTTCCGGATAAAACGCTTTCATTGCAAGGTGAAGCATAACGGAGCTGTCCTTGCCGATCGAATAAAGCATTACCGGTTTTTCACATTCAGCCGCAACCTCTCTTATAATGTAAATTGCTTCTGCCTCCAGTTCGTCAAGATGTGAAAATTCGCTCACATTACTTCCCTCCTAATATTTATTTGATTCTTTCTGATTAATTTTGATTTCAACAGTTTCGCCGTCATATCGCTCTGTTATCCAGCGGATAATATCGCCGCTTTTTTCGGTATGCACAAGGCTTCCTCTGCCGCCCATATCCGCACCCAGATAGAATTTTATGGCATATACGGGGCATTCCTTGATACATGAGGTACAGCCCCAGCAGTCCTTTGGATATTTGATGTATGCCTTTTTGTCTGCATCGATTTTGATGAGAGTACCCGGGCAAACGTCGTGACATTTCCCACAGCCTACACATTTTGTTCTGTCAATTAAAATGCTCATACGTCTGACCTCCCTCCGTCAAATCCCTCAGAATAATTTTTATTTCACCGTTTTCAAGACGGGAATTTACATATTTTCTCCAGTTGACATCGTCCTTTTCCGGATAGTCAAGGTTTTCCGCAAAGCTGTGCCAGCGTGTTTCGTGACGTGCTTTCAGATGTGCGATAACACTGCGGCAGACTGTAAGCCTTTCCCTCAGCTCATATATGTACATAAGCTCCTGAAAATCATCTGCATGGAGAGTTTCCGAAAGCTTTTCAAGCTGTACTATCTTTTCATCTGCAATGTCAAGCTGCTTTTCGTTAAAGCGGTAGTTGGTCTTGATACCGCCGGCATAGGAGTCCATAACTGTCTGCATTGCTTCTTCCAGCTGTTCTGTAGTAAACTGCGACTTGTCCTCGCCCAGAAACTTTTCGATTTCCTCTGCATGACTGCGGACTGCTTCTTCGTCAATCTTCTCGCTGTCATTCTGCTTTATAAACTCCACAGCTGAAAGTCCGGCAATCTCACCCTCGGCAAGAGCGCCTGTCACATACTTCTGCGGACAGCCACCTGCAACATCACCGCCGGCAAACAGCCCCTTTATAGTAGTGGCACGGTTTGTGTTAACCCAGTAGCCGCTTGCAGTATGACCGCCTATGATATAAGGCTCAGTACCCTCAATTTCAACGTTCTGTTCAGACGGCTTTTTGCCGCTTTCTATCCACTTCAAAGTCTGGGAAGGCGCCATGTTAAGATACGCTTTCATAAGGGATTCATTCTGTTCTTCTGTGATACCCTCAGTTCTCAGATAGCATGGTCCTCTGCCCTCAAGATTTTCATTGACAGTGCCATAAACACGCTCGGAAGTGGTAAGACCGTACTTTGTTTCGTACACTTCACCAAGCGAATTAATCTGCTTTGCGCCGACACCCTGTGCAAGAGTTCCCGTGGGGGCAATAGTGTCCTTGCAGCGAAGTGCGATAAATCGCATTTCAAAGGTCGTCATCTCTGCTCCTGCACGGATTCCCATAGCGTAGCCGGCACCTGTGTTAAATGGCGGATACCACATTTTGTGGCGTGAAAATCCCGGATTGTTAGGTTTGTAAAGTCCTGCCGCACCGCCTGTTGCAACAATTACAGCATTCGCTTCTATTATATAAAATGTATCGTTTTCAATACCGATTCCGAATGCGCCCTTTATTCTGTTGCCACTTACTGCAAAATCAGTAATGTTTACATGGTTTAAAACGGTCACATCTGGAAGTTTTTCAACCGCCGCCGCAAGTATAGGCTTAATGTTTTCGCCGTTTATTTTTAAATTGCGGTTTCCTCTTGTGACGTACTTTCCGTTTTCGTCTTTGAGAATGACAAGTCCCAGCTGTTCAA
This sequence comes from Oscillospiraceae bacterium, assembly GCA_022788225.1. Classification (GTDB taxonomy): domain Bacteria; phylum Bacillota; class Clostridia; order Oscillospirales; family Ruminococcaceae; genus Porcipelethomonas. The sequence goes on from JALEVO010000022.1 coordinate 16,005, forward strand.
GCTTTTCTGTCACGGCGTTCAGGCGTTCCGACATGGTAAGAAGAAGATCTTCTCTTACAATGCCGTCCGCATCTTTTTTTGCGTAGTCAACATAATCCTGCGGTTTTCTGCCCTCTGTGATATAGGCGTTCAGCGCATTCACTCCTGCGGCAAGACAGCCGCTGCGCTTTATATGTGCCTTTTCACAGATAAGCACCTTTGCATCTGAATGTTCTGCAATGGTCATTGCCGCATAGCAGCCGGCAGTACCGCCGCCTATGATAAGGATATCTGTTTTTATTCTTTCTGTCTTCATTATATCACCAGTTATTAATGTAATTCTCAGCAGACAGCACACAGTTTGCACCGTCTGAAACAGCTGTCACCACCTGCCGCAAAGCCTTTGTACGAACATCTCCGGCAGCAAAAAAACCGTCAGATGAAGTTATACCGTCTTCATCAGCAATGATGTAACCGTTTTGGTCAAGATCGCATATTCCGTCAAGGATACCCGTATTGGGAACTGAACCGATAGCCACGAAAACGCCGTTTACTTCTAAGTTCCTTGTTTCTCCGGAAACTGAAATTTCAAGTCCTTCAACACGTTTTTCCCCCATAACTTTTGTGGGTACTGCGTTCAGTATAACTTCAATATTGCGCGTTTTCTTCACAAGTTCCTGCAAAGCTTTGTTTGCGCGGAAAGTATCTCTGCGGTGAATGAGGTACACCTTTTCAGCGATTTTTGAAAGATACAGCGCATCTCCCAGAGCAGTATCTCCGCCGCCCACAACTGCGGCAGTTTTTCCCTTGTAAAAAGCACCGTCACAGGTTGCGCAGTAGGAAACGCCAAGCAGTTCTCCGCCGGGAATTTCAAGTCTGCGATAGGAAGTTCCGGCGGCATAGATAATACATCTGCTTTCAAGAGTACTGCCGTCTTTGAAACTTACAGTGTAGCTTTCAGCGTTTTTACTGATTCCGCTGACTTCTCCCTCGAAAAACTCTGCACCCAGACTTACTGCGTGTTCACGGAATTTCTCCCCAAGTTCAAAGCCGTTTATTCCGGGTAAACCAAGGTAATTGTCCACCTGTTCGCTTGCGGCTATCTGTCCTGCGCCCATGTAGTCCTTTTCAGCAACAACTGCGCTGAACTGGGCACGGCTTGCGTAGACCGCTGCGGAAAGTCCTGCCGGACCGCTGCCGATTATTACAATATCGTACATATTCTAATCCTCAATGATCAAATTTTCCTTTTCGGCATTGCTGCCCTCGATTCTGAAAGAATTCAGAACCGGATTTTCCCTGTCCATAAGGGAAAGTATCATATAACTTGCCTTGCTGTCGTAGGCAAGCCTTTTGTCCTCTTCTGACGGACGTGACGGGGATTCCGGATGGGAATGCCAGTTCCCAAGTGGGACAAGTCCCTGTGCACGCATATCCTTTACCGCCAAAAGCTGTTCTTTGGGGTCAAGGGAAAAATGCTCGTTGGAATGGTCAGTGTTAGTCAGAAGATACACCTTTTTTATTATCTTATCTTCCCCCTCAATTATACCTGCAATAAGTCCGCAGGCTTCGTCAGGGAGTTCCTTTACTGCGTGAGCAAGAATTTTTTCGTAATCTGCCTTTGAAAGTTTTATCATAAGCCAACACCGTCACATTCTGCCTGTTCATAGTCAATAAGTTCTGTAATAGTCGGATTCTTTCCGCATACCGGACAGTTATCAGTATTTGACGGCAGTTTAATTTTTCTGAATTCCATTTTAAGTGCGTCATAGGTAAGTAGATAACCTGTCAGCAGGTTGCCCACACCGATAATATACTTCACTGCCTCCATAGCCTGCAAACTGCCGATAACACCGCCCATTGCACCAATAACTCCTGCCTGCTTACAGGTAGGTACTGCGTCCTTCGGCGGAGGGTCTTTGAATACACAGCGGTAGCACGGACCTTCTCCCGGAACGTATGTCATAAGCTGTCCCTGAAAACGGATAATTCCGGCGTGTGAAAAAGGCTTTTTCGCCATTACACAGGCGTCGTTTATGAGAAACTTTGCCGGAAAATTGTCTGTACCGTCAATGATGAAATCGTAGTCCTTTATCAGGTCCATGATGTTTTCACTTGTTACGAATGTACGGTATGTGTTAACGGTAACGTCCGGATTCATAGCCTCCATTGTTTCCTTTGCCGACTGCACCTTTGCCTTGCCTACGTCCTTTGTGGCATGAATTATCTGTCTTTGCAGATTTGAAAGGTCAACTTCGTCTGCGTCCGCAATGCCGATAGTTCCTACGCCAGCCGCCGCAAGATACATTGCCGCCGGAGCGCCAAGTCCGCCTGCACCGATAATCAGTACTTTGGCATTAAGCAGTTTTTTCTGTCCCTTTACTCCCACTTCCTTTAAGATGATGTGTCTGGAGTATCTCTCAATCTGTTCGTTTGTAAATGCCATTACTGACCGCCTCCCATGAAGTAAAGAAACTCTACGTTGTCACCGTCTTTTACGACAGTGGTTTCAAAAGTACCGCTTTCAACAAATTCATCGTTTATAGTAACCGTAACGTACTGAGGTGTTTCAACCTTTTCGTCAATGATAAGCTGTGCAACGGTAATACCGTCCTTAACCTCTTTTTTTACGCCTGCAACTGTTATATTCATGGTAATTTCTCCTTTATAATTTTTCAAACTCTTCAATAATTTCAGCTTTTTTAACTGCACCTCTGAGCCTTGATTTTTCCTCTCCGTCTTTGAAAAAAATCAGCGTGGGGGCAGCCTGTACCTCATACTTTTCCGCAAGTTCGCCGTCGAAATTGATATTTATCTTCACAAGCTTTAAAGTATCGGGATATGTTTCCTCAAGCTCTGCAAGAACCGGTGACATTCTCTTGCAGGGTACACAGCTGTCAGAATAAAAATCCGCAAGGACTGTTCCCTGTGCGCCCAGAACCTCGTCATTAAAGTTCTCTGCATTAACACGAACTGCCATTTAATCACCAACCTTTTTCACGATGAGATTATAAGTACCGTCCTCATTGTCAATCAGTTTTAAAATCTGGTGTCCCTCTTCCTTGATACTGCGGGGAACGTTCTGAACGGGTTCGCCGTCGTTCATTTTAATTGAAAGTATCTGTCCGTCGTCAAGCTCTTCAAGAGCAACCTTTGCCTTTACAAAAGTTACCGGGCAGACTACATCTGTAATGTCAACTGTGTCATCAATATTAAAATCAGCCATTATATGCCTCCTTGATTTTCTCTTCAAATTTTTCTTTCCCTACACGTTCAATAGTAAACTTGAAACGCTCGCCTGCATTGGCGTTATCATCGAAAAACTGTATTGCGGCGTCGCATATCTTCATAAGCTTTTCCTTGTCCTCAATGAAAGGAATAATTGTTTCGCCTTTGCTGATATTGTTTCCGAACAGACCGCCGAATGAAACGATATAGCCGTGAACTGTGTCCCATGCCTCGGTAGGACAGGCTTTTACACAGCGTCCGCAGAAATTGCACTTATTTTCGTCTACGGAAATTTTACCGTCGGAAATAGTAATTGCATTTGTTCTGCACGCCTTTTCGCATACGCCGCAGTTTATACAGTCACTTTCTTTCCACGCAACCTTGATACCGCCCTTTATGCCAAGGTCATTTTCCTCAGCTTTCAGACAGTTGTTCTGACAGCCGGTAATACCAAACTTGAACTTGTGGGGCAGCTCTCTTGCAAAATATCTTTCGTCAAGCTCCTTTGCAAGAGCGAATGTATCAATACAGCCGCTGGGGCATATTGCCTCGCCCTGACAGGCTGTAACAGTACGAACTCTCGGTCCGCAAACCCCCGGTTCAACACCGCCCTCGCCAAGCAGTGCCTTTACTTCGTCTATCTGGTCAAGCTTTATAAAAGGAATTTCCACACTCTGACGTGATGTAAGGTGAACATGACCGTCACCGTACTTTTCCGCAGTTTCAGCAATTTTTGCAAGCTGTTTTGCGGTGAGATTTCCGCCTACGACACGAAGTCTGAGTGAAAAGTTATTTTTCTGTTTCTGGCGCATGAAACCGCCTTTTTTTAATGCAGCATAATCAACAGCCATTTTTAATCCTCCATTTTTTCAATTGCCTGTGAGAAATCCTCAATCAGGTCAGCTATATCTTCAATTCCGATACTGATACGAATTGTATCGTCATAAACTCCGGCATTCTTTTTCTGTTCCTCTGAATTGTGCGTGTAAATCGTACTTGCCGGATGAATAACAAGTGTTCTGATGTCGCCTATATTTGTGGCGTTAACAGCGTATTTCAGACTGTTTATAAGCTTAAAGGCTTTTTCCTTGCTGCCTGTCCTGATTGTCAGTATTGCTCCGCCCTTTCCACCAAATTGTTTCTGAACCAGTTCATAATAGGGACTGCTTTTCAGTGCCGGATAATTGACCTCAATGCCATCAGTACTGTCTAAAAATTCCGCAAGCTTTAAAGCGTTGTAACAAAGACGCTCCATGCGAAGTCCGAGAGTTTCAAGTCCCACAGAATTCATGAACGCATTCATCGGCGCAAGACAGCCGCCTACATTTCTCCATATGCCGTTTCTAAGCTTTGCAAGGTAAGCAAATTTGCCGTATCTGCGGTATTCTTCCAGTCCCTTACATCGGAGATTTTCCCATCTGAAATTTCCGCTGTCGATAATAATTCCGCTTATGGCGTTTCCTCCGCCGTTTATGTATTTTGACGATGAATGTACTACCACGTCTGCACCGTATTCAAAGGGGTGGATAAGATAAGGGGTTGCTGTGGTGCTGTCGATAATCAGCGGTATGCCGTGACTGTGAACAAGCTCTGAAACCTTTTTCAGGTCAACAACGTCCAGTTTCGGATTGCCTATCAGTTCAGCAAATACAGCTTTTGTCTTATGGTTTATAAGCGGTTCGATTTCCTCCGCAGTGACATTCTGAACAAATCTTGTTGTAATTCCCAATGCCTTCAGATCACCGAACAAATCTATAGTACCGCCGAAAAGCCCCGACCCTGCAATTATCTCATCTCCCGATTCAAGAATGTTCAGGAGTGACATTGTAACAGCCGCCATTCCCGAAGAACAGGCGACAGCACCGATTCCGTTTTCCATAGCGGCAACCCTCTTTTCAAAGGAGTCAACCGTAGGATTGCTTATTCTTGTATACGCAAAGCCGGGGGCTTTATTGTTGAATACCTTTTCAAGCTTTTCAGCTGATTCATGGGCAAATGCGCTGACCTGATATATCGGCATGACTGTAGAACCTGTAAATTCCTCTCCGTTAAAATTCTGATGCAGCAATGCAGTGTTAAACTTCATACTTTCACCGACTTTCATAATGAGTTTCGTTTCGCAACATCATCATTATACACCTTTTATTCTACTAAGTCAATAGGCTTTGTAGAATTATACTTTTCCTACAAATTTCTTCCTATTTCCTATCCTTTTTATAGGTAATAACGCATAATAAATGCCGTACATCTTTTTGAAAATGTACGGCACAGGTATTATTCATTATTTATAAAGTTCATAATTGTTTCGCAGGTTTTTTCTATATCCTCGTCGCTGTGAGCCGCTGAAACAAACATTGCCTCAAACTGGGAGGGGGCAGTGTAAATTCCGTTTTCAAGGAGATATCCGAAATAATCAGCATAAGCCTTTGTATCAGCAGTTTTTGCACTGTCATAATCAGTAACTTTGCTGTCGGTGAAAAACGCAGTCAGCAGTGAGCCGGCACGGTTTACGTTCATTCCGGCTTTTTTCATTGCCGATTCGATTTTTGCGGATTTTCTCTCAAGCTGGTCATAAATCTCCGGATTGTTTTCCAGTTCACGCAGCATGGCAAGTCCGGAGGCAACAGCAACGGGATTTCCGGAGAGGGTTCCAGCCTGATAAACTGAACCCAAGGGAGCAACGCATTCCATGACCTCACGCTTTCCGCCGTATGCCGCAAGGGGCATTCCGCCGCCGACTATCTTTCCGAGGGTTGTCATGTCGGGAGTTACGCCGTAATACTGCTGTGCTCCTCCCAGCGAAAGACGGAAGCCTGTGATTACCTCGTCAAAAATCAGCAGTGCGCCGTTGGCTTTTGTAATGTCACGCAGAAACTGCAAAAAGCCCTCTTCCGGCGGTACAACGCCCATGTTAGCCGCACAGGGTTCAACCAGTACACAGGCAATTTCATTCTTATTATTTTCAAAAAGCTCCTCCACAGACTGCCTGTCGTTGTACCTTGCAAGCAGTGTGGTTTCCGTATAGCCTTTTGGTACGCCGGCGCTGTCGGGAATGGAATTGGTAAGAAGTCCGGAGCCGCCTTTGACAAGCAGTCCGTCGGAATGACCGTGGTAACAGCCCTCAAACTTGATTATTTTGTCACGGTGAGTAAACCCTCTTGCCGCACGGACTGCGCTCATGACAGCTTCAGTGCCGGAGTTTACAAGCCTTAGCATCTCCATAGAGGGGATATACTTCTGAATCAGCTCTGCGAGTTCAATTTCACCCCTGTGACACGCTCCGAAAGTCAGTCCGCTGTCACAGCTTTTCTTTACAGCTTCGATTACCGCCGGATTTGCATGGCCAAGAATATTTGGTCCCCATGAACAGACGTAGTCAATAAACTGGTTTCCGTCTGCGTCATAGATTTTGTCCCCCTCCGCCTTTTCAATAAACAGCGGACTTCTTCCCACATTCTTAAACGCTCTTACCGGACTGTTTACTCCCCCCGGCATGAATTTCAGTGCTTTTTCATAGAGTTTTTCGGATTTATTGGTATTCATTTTTCTTCCTCCAGCCATTTAGCGGCATCAAGGGCGTGATATGTGATGATAATATCAGCGCCGGCACGTTTTATTGCAGTAAGATTTTCCATAACGATACGTTTTTCATCTATCCAGCCGTTTTGTGCTGCCGCCTTGACCATAGAGTACTCGCCGCTGACGTTATAGGCGGCTATTGGCAGGTCAAAACGTTCACGGGCGGCTTTGAGTACATCAAGATAAGCAAGGGCAGGCTTGACCATTACCATGTCTGCACCCTCTTCAATATCGTCGGCAATCTCCCTTAAAGCCTCTCTGCCGTTGGCACAGTCCATCTGATAGGTCTTTCTGTCGCCGAAAGCAGGGGAGGACTCAGCCGCATCACGGAATGGGGAATAGTAGCCGGAGGCAAACTTTGCGCTGTATGAGAGAATCGGAGTTCCGGAAAAGCCGTTTTCATCAAGTGCTTTACGGATAGCCGCCACTCTTCCGTCCATCATGTCGGAGGGTGCAATGATGTCAGCCCCAGACTTTGCAAGACTGACTGACATTTTAGCAAGCAGGGGAAGAGTTTCGTCATTGAGGATTTTTCCGTCACAAATCACACCGCAGTGTCCGTGAGAGGTGTACTCGCAAAGGCACACGTCCGCAATAACTATCATGTCGGGGTACTTATCCTTGATATAGCGTATAGCCTGCTGTGTAACGCCGTTGTCGTCATAGGCGGAAGAAGCAAACTCGTCCTTGTGCGCCGGAATACCGAAAATCAGCAAACCTGAAATACCGCTTTCTGCTATTTCACCAAGTACCTCGTCAAGCGTATCAACAGAATACTGATAAACGACGGGCATTGAGTCAACAGGCTTTTTTATATTCTTTCCCTCTGCAACAAAAATCGGGTAGATGAGGTCACTTTTGTTTATGTGGGTTTCCTGCACCATTCGTCTTAGCGCACCGCTGGCACGAAGTCTTCTGAATCTGTTCATTTGTCTGCCTCCTGTAATATTGTGTTAATCATTCCGTCTGCTGTCTGAATATCCGCAGTGCTGAAATTAGTTACACCGTGTTTTTTCAGCGTTTCCGCAGTGATTTCACCTATGCAGACAACCTTTGTTTTTTCGGAAAAGGTGAATCCGCTTTCAAAAAATGAATCCACTCCCGACGAGCTTGCAAAGGTTAGAAAGTCTGTGTCAACATGGTTGTTTCCGGCAGTTTCATCAGTCCTAACCACGTCATAGGTTTTTATGTCATCATATAAAATGCTGTGTTCGTCAAGTATTTTGGTCAGAACTGCCGAACCTTTCTCCGCACGGAGAATCAGCACCTTTTCATTGTCAGCTACCGCTTCTGCAAGTGCATCTCCTAATTCCTCAGATGTGAATTTTTCGGGAACAAGGTCGGGGAAAATGCCGTTTTTTTCAAGAGTTTCAGCGGTACAGCTTCCGATGACTGCAATTTTCAGTCCGGCAAGACGGCGCAAATCGACTTTAAGTTTTTTCATTCGTTTCAGAAAAATTTCCGCACCGTTTACACTTGTAAGCACAAGCCAGCTGTAATCTGAAATGTTCTGCAAAGCGGTGTCAAAGGCTTCGTTTTCGCTGTATTCCGATACCCTGAGATAATCAAGACATCTCACATCTGCGCCAAGTTCATTAAGCTGTGGTGCAATCTTATCAGTAAAACGCCTTGTACCCGTTACAGTAACGGAAACTTTGTCAAGGGGGCGGCTGATTGTGGCTGAAAAATCAAGCCGTGCGGTTTCTCCCACAACGATTACCGCCGGAGCAATGAGATTTTCCTTTTCGGCAGTATCTGCAATATTTTCAAGGACATCTCTCACAACACGCTGTTTTGCCGTACCACCGCAGGAAATCACCGCCGCAGGAGTATCACTCCTTATTCCTCCGGAAATTAGTCCGGCGGCTATTTTGCGCAGGTTTCTTAGCCCCATGAGAAAGACAAGCGTTCCGTCAAGCTTTGCGTACTTTTCAAAATTCTCCGGAAGCAGGTCGTCAGCCGTGCGACCGGTAATAACGTGAAAACTGCGGCTAAGACGGCGGTGAGTAACAGGTATTCCGGCAAGTTCTGCTACGGCATAAGAGGATGAAATTCCGGGGATAACGCTGTATTCAATTCCCTTTTCCTGCAAAGCAAGAATCTCTTCACCGCCTCTGCCAAAAACAAAGGGGTCGCCGCCTTTGAGCCTTGCAACAGTCTTTCCCTCAGACGCTTTTTCAATAAGTATTTTATTTATATTTTCCTGTGTTTCGCTGTGATGTCCGGCACGTTTGCCTACGCATATCTTCTCAGAATTTTCGGGGGCAAAGTCAAGCAGTCTGCTGTCTGTCAGGCTGTCATAAACTATTGTATCACACTTTTGTAAAATTTTCATGCCCCTTATTGTAATTAAATCGTAATCTCCGCAGCCTGCCCCAACAAGATATACTTTTCCAGTTTTACTCATAATCTCGAAACCAACTCCTCTGCAAGTCTGAACCTGTCTGATATTTCCGCTTCTGCTGACAGTATTTTTTTACAGTCCTTTGATGCGGTCAGACGGATTTTTTCGCCCGTGATTTCCGCATACGCCCCCACACGCATTGTGCAGTCTGCCCCAAGCAGTTCCGGCACACGCCGTTCCGTTTCAAAGGCGTAAAATGTATTTCTGTCTGAAATCTGATTTATTATGTGACTGATTTGGTCATCTTTGCGGCTTTCAATTGCAATAATTCCCTGACACGCCGCCGGAAGAAAGTCTGCGCTGTCAAAGGCTGTAAAGGAAAACTCCTCTGAACTGGAGTCTGAATACAGAACCGTGTAAATGGCAATAATACCCACAGAAAAATCTGGAGGTAAATTGTTATGAAAAGAGAACACGGTTTAAGCGAAAAGGAAATGGAACTTGTAAAACTGCTTATGGCAGACTGCCACAGCACAGGTGATATTCAGA
>JALEVO010000029.1 GCA_022788225.1 Oscillospiraceae bacterium
TCCCATATTTCCGGACCTGTTGTTTCAAAATGCGCCTGTGGATTTGACGGGTTAACAAACTGTCCCAGTATTACCGCACCGTCAATTTCGTTTTTCAGTTCCTCTGCTCTTGCAATTGCGCCAGCCATACCCTTTGCGCCCTCTGTCAGAACGATTTCAGCGCCGTAGCCTTTCAGCAGTTTTCTTCTTTCAATACTCATTGTTTCCGGCATGGTCATAATTGCCCTGTAGCCCTTTGATGAAGCAACAGCCGCAAGACCAATACCTGTGTTGCCGCTTGTAGGCTCGATAATTGTTGCCCCCGGTTTCAGAAGTCCGGACTTTTCTGCGTCCTCAATCATTTTCTTTGCAACCCTGTCCTTAACACTGCCGGCAGGATTGAAAAATTCCAGTTTTCCTATAATATTTGCCTCAAGCTTTTCTGATTCGGAAAAATTGCCGAATTTCAGAAGAGGTGTACCGCCGATAAGTTCTGTTACACTGTCAAATACCTTTGCCATAATAAATTATCTCCTTTATCAGATTTTATCAAATGCCTGTTCAAGGTCATAAATTATATCGTCAATATGCTCCGTACCGATTGAAAGTCTTACAGTATTAGGCTTGATACCCTGTTTCAGAAGTTCCTGTTCGTTCAGCTGTGAATGAGTTGTTGACGCCGGATGGATTACCAGTGATTTAGCATCTGCAACGTTTGCAAGGAGTGAGAACAGTTCAAGGCTGTCAATGAACTTCTTAGCCTCAGCCTCGCCGCCCTTTACTTCGAATGTGAATATTGAGCCGCCGCCATTAGGGAAATACTTGTCATAAAGTTCCTTATAGCCATTTTCCGGAATTGACGGATGGTTAACATGTTCAACCTTAGGATGATTTTTAAGGAAGTCAACAACTTTAAGAGCGTTCTCAACATGACGTTCAACTCTGAGGGAAAGTGTTTCAAGTCCCTGAAGAAGAATAAACGCATTGAACGGTGAAATTGTCGCACCAGTATCCCTAAGAAGAACAGCACGGATCCTTGTAACAAATGCCGCCGGACCAGCTGCGTCAGCAAAGCTTATGCCGTGATAACCCGGGTCTGGTTCTGTGATAGTCGGGAACTTGCCGCTTGCTTTCCAGTCGAACTTACCGCTGTCTACGATAACGCCGCCGAGAGAAGAACCGTGCCCGCCGATAAACTTTGTTGCGGAGTGAACAACAATATCTGCGCCGTATTCAATCGGTCGAACGAGATATGGTGTTGCGAATGTGCTGTCAACGATAAGCGGAATCTTATGCTTGTGAGCGATATCAGCGATTTTTTCAATATCAATAATATTTGAATTCGGATTTCCCAGTGTTTCAATAAATACTGCCTTTGTGTTATCCTGTATAGCCGCTTCAAAGCTGCCCTCAACGTCCGGGTCAACAAATGTTGTTGTAATTCCGTACTGCGGAAGTGTATGGGCGAGCAGATTATATGTACCGCCATAAATAGTTTCTGACGCAACAATGTGGTCACCGTTTCTTGCTATGTTCTGTATCGCATAAGCAATAGCTGCTGCTCCGCTGGCTGTTGCAAGACCTGCGACGCCTCCCTCAAGCGCGGCAACTCTTGATTCAAAAACATCCTGTGTAGGATTTGTCAGTCTGCCGTAAATATTACCTGCGTCTGTAAGTCCGAATCTTGCAGCGGCGTGTTCTGAATTTCTGAACACATAAGATGTGGTCTGGTAAATCGGCACTGCTCTTGCGCCTGTATCTGAATCCGGTGTTTCCTGTCCTACATGAAGCTGAAGTGTTTCAAATTTAAAATTTCTCTTTTCGTTACTCATTTTAATATCCTCCGTAATTTATCAATAATGTCTTGTTTTTATATTTTATCTTCTGAAAAAATGATATTACACATTCGCTTGTAAAGTGCTTTTCCGTATTTGTATTTCATGGGAAAACTTCCTTTCCGATAATTCCTATATCTTTGGTGTGATTTAATTATATACCATTTCTTTCTTTTAGTCAATAGCTTTTTATTATTTTTTTATTTTAATTAAATTCGGCATAAAAAAATCGTATATTACCCGTATAATACAGGTAATATACGATAAATTTCAAATCAGCTCCATGTGGCAACAACAACAATTTTCTGACCGGATATGAGAGCCGGTACTGTAAAGCTTTCTCCCGGCTGATAGACAGTGCCGTTATATTTCCAGCCTGCAAAGGTCTTGCCCTCATACTCAAATTCACATTCCGGCAGGACAAATTCTTCGCCAAATGTTGCCGTTGTGGTATATTTATCAGCGGAATTTCCGTTGTTTGCAGATATATTAACGGTGTATTGCGCCGGCGACCATACTGCTTCAAAAGTTATGTCCGCAGCAGGAACAATGAATGACTCACCCGGTTTGTACACATTTCCGTCATATGATGACAGCCAGCCTGATATAACATATCCGGGGCGTGAAAAGCGGCTTGAGTCAGCAAGGAAAAACTGTGCATTCTCAGCTGACATTACATAAGCTGATGTGTTACCCTTTATATCGTCATAATCACCGGCATAATAGCTTATCTTACAGCGTTTATGCCATACCGGAGTCATAACAACGTCACAGGCAGGCATAGTAAAGTAGTCCCCTGCCGTATATACCTTTCCATCATACTCCCAGCCGGAATTTACATAACCCTCTTTACCAAGGTTTGCAACAACAATTTTAGTTTTGCTTTTGTAAATAACTTCAGTAGGGTCGAGGACTGACGGGTCTTCATAGGCACTTAAATCACAGCCCTGTGTATCATAGGAAAGTGTGAAATATCTTATGCTCAGCACCGAATTATTCACAAGGAATTTTGAAAGCTGGTTATAATTCTTTTCAGTATATGTACCGCCCTCTGCAAGCAGGTCACGTCTTATTCTTATAGCCTCAAAAACGCTGTATTCCTGTATCGGACTGGTTACTTCCACTTCAAAAGATTCTGTATTTGTTTCCAGAAAAGCCTGATATTCATCTGTACAGCTTATTTTTATTGTATAAGTACCGGTTATACGGTTGTTAAATTCAGATGTATCGACCACAAAGATATCAGGATAATCCAGCGGAAACACATTATCACAAACCAAATTTTCTTCGCCGTGCTGGGTATATTCCATAAGACTGACTGTTAAACCAGTTAAATCCAGTTTTTCACTGTAATCATATGTTACTTTATCCGGCAGACTGTTTATCGAAAGCACATATTGCGATTCATACCATCCGGGTTCCTCGGTGGGGTCTGTCGGTTCAGTCACAGCCTCGGTCGGCTCGGAAGTCGTTTCATCCGCAGCTGCGGCAAATGAAATCATGGAAACTGACATGGCAGCAGCCAGCAGTGCCACTGAAAATTTTTTGAAAATACTCATTTAAAATACCTCGCTTATTTAAATCGGTTCAGCTTTTCGGAATATTCATATCCGATATTACTAAGTTTAACGGTCAGTTCAGATTTGCTGATTTCGCAGTCCTCACACAACTCATCAAGATTTTTATATTTATCACGCAGCATTGTATTGACATAACTCAATAAAATAGCCGGATCCTGCGGCAGATTCATCTGATTCCTCCCAATTATACACACAATTTATTACTTTAATTTTACTATATTTTTCTCGATATGTCAATAGTTTTTAAGGCAATACCGCATAATTATTGT
>JALEVO010000067.1 GCA_022788225.1 Oscillospiraceae bacterium
TCCCATAAAAATCAGCCTCCTGTTTTTTCTATTTTACCACAGTTGACTGTTTTTTTACAGACTTTTTTTCATAGGCTCTATTGATTTTCTGAATGACTGTTATAGATACAAATACACAAACTGCACTGCCAACCATTTCCAATTATAACTTCCTCAAATATGTGTATTTACAACACCAATAAAGGTTTCCATTCTTTAACAATTTTCAGGCATTCGTCAAGGTCACTTATTTCAGCCGCCTGTTTAAGATTTTCAAAAAATGCGGTCTGTGTTTCCGGATATTTGTAACCGCTCATTTTTTCGATAACATCGTCTATCTGGAGTGTATCGAAATTGTCAAGAGCCTCTTTCATTTTGTCAAGGAGTGCCTTAATTTCCTCACTATTCGCCGTTTTCACCTCAGCAGATATTTGTACATCAGGAAATACCTGTGTAAGAATATCCTTGTAACGCATATATTCTGAAATCATCTCATCTGTCTTTTCGTTAATAAATCTGTAATTGCCTTCATTTCCTGCACGTTCAAGTTCAGCTGCAAGTGCTGATACCTTATTTGCACCGATTTGTTTTGACGTGCTTTTCAGAGAGTGAACCTCAATAGTATAATCTCTCCACCGTTCTGTCCTCTGAAGTTCAATAATTGTGTTTGCTTTTTTGTCGATAGAAGTATAGTACTCCTTCAGAATTGTAAAGAAAAGCTCCTCGTTTCCAATAAGGGCAAGTGCAGATTCCGTATCAAGACCCTCTATATCAAGACTTCTTTTATCAGTTTTTTCAGCTGTATCATCAGAACTCTTTTTATCCGCCGGCATAATCTTATCCTGCGGCAGCCATTTTCTCAGCTTTGAAACAATGTCCTTTACCTCAATAGGCTTTGCAACAAAATCGTTCATACCCTCATTTAAGAACATTTCCTTTGCGCCTCCCACAGCGTTGGCTGTAAGCGCTATTATAGGTACATCATTATAGCTCGGCAGCATTCGTCTTATGATATGAGTACACTCAACACCGTCAACCTCCGGCATCATATGATCCATGAAAATAAGGTCATATTTCATCTTTCCGACAAGTTCAATTGCCTCTGCAGCACTTTCAGCTACATCAACGCTCATGTTAAGGGGTTCTATGAGTCCCTTTGCAACTGTCAGATTGATTTTGTTGTCATCAACAATAAGTATTTTCGCTTCCGGCGCTACAAATGTAAAGCTGTCAACTGCATTCTGATGCTCACTATAAGAAATATCTGTTATACCCATAACATTATAAAGGTTAAGCGAATAAACCGGCTTGTAAATTATACGAACTCTGGGGTGACTGATATCATTAAGAGCGTCAGGCTTTGAAATGACTATGCACTGCATTGACGGATTATTATCAAGTATTTCAGCTATAGTCTGTGAATAGAACATTTTTTCGATTATTAAAAAGTCGAAATCAAGACTGTCTGAGTTTTTCAGGTCTTCAAGACTGCGGTAATCAGCTTTAATACGTTCTAAATCTTTTATAGCTGTTTTTTTACAAACTCATTCCCAATAAGAATACCAACCGATAGTTCCTTGTCAATACACGGAATAGACGGAGATTTGTCAATAATCTTCTGAGGGAGTTCAAAAAAGAAAGTGCTTCCTTTGCCATATGTACTGTCAACAGATATTTCTCCGTTCATAAAGTTAAGCAGCTGTTTGCTTATTGCAAGACCAAGACCTGTTCCCTCAATATTGCGGTTCCTTTTACTGTCAACCTGCTGGAATGAATTGAAAAGCTTATGCATATCCTGCGTTTTTATTCCCATTCCTGTATCACTGACTGCAACCTTCATTGTAACAGTTTCACCGTTTTCATCGGGGATACATTCAAGAGAAAGGTGAACCTCTCCCCTCTGGGTAAACTTAACCGCATTTGTCAGTATATTGAGAATTATCTGATGTATTCTGACATTATCTCCGAAAATAGTCTGAGGCATATCCGGAGAAATATCCATTGTAAATTCAATATCCTTGTTTCCGATTCTGCTGTTAGCTATAGACGCAAGGTCGTTTACAACAGAAAGCGGTTCATAGGCAGTATTTATAATGTCGAATTTCCCGGACTCTATCTTTGAAAAATCAAGAATATCGTTTATAATTACCAGCAGATTTTTAGCGGAGGATTTTATCTGGCGAATATAACCCTTGGCTGCCGGCGACATTTCCTCACGAAGTGCAAGGTCAACAAGTCCGATAACAGCGTTCATAGGTGTTCTTATTTCATGGCTCATATTGGCAAGAAAGTCACTCTTCATTGACGAAGCCTTGGCAATTTCCTTATTCCTCTTCTTGATTTCATGAGACTGATATGCAAGAAAAGACAGTGTGCTTGCCACCTCTGCCAGAAACCTTGCAGATTTATCAATAACAGCTTTATCAATTATCTGAACCTTTTTAACAGCTTCAACGTAATCGTCTGGGTCAATGCCCAGTTCAAGAGCAGTTTCACGAAACTTGTCATAATTGGGCTTTTCAGTCAGAACCTGTCCACCGATAAAGCTGCCTATCATTTTACCGTTTACAATGATAGGAGCGGCATAATCCACAAGTCCGGCGTGACAGTAATAGGCACACGCCTTTCCTGATTTCATAGTAAGCTCTGCACCTGCTTTGTCACAGCCCATACAGCGTTTGTTTCCCACCTCTGATTTTCTTGTATAATTAGTACAGAAATCTGTGAAATTAGATCCCTTTGTAACCGCAAAGCCGCTTTTGTCTGCTGTCAGAGCAGCCATACCGGTCATATTTGAGAAAGAATCCTGTAATTTCTGAAGTATATCAACGCTTATCAGGTCGGTTATATATAATTCATCATCCATTTCAAAACCTCCTGTCTACATTGTCAGATTGCTTACTGTCGCAAGAAGTGCATCCATATTTACAGGCTTTAAAAGATAACCGTCGGGACGAAGCATGAGAATCTCCTGTATCTTGCTCTTTTCAGCAACTCCTGTCAGGAAGCATACCGGAATATCATCATATTCCTTGTTCTGTCTGATTTTCCTCAGAACATCCGCACCTATTTCCACCGGCATTTCATAATCAAGGATAATAAGGTCAACCTTGTGGGACTGTAAAAACTTAGGTACTAAAACTCCGTTTACGATAGTTGTAACATCATATTCATTTTCCATTGCGGCTTTGAGCATTTTAAGAATACTTCTGTCATCATCAACAATAAGAACGTGCTTTTTAGGAGTACTTTCATTGCCTTCTGAAAGTATATCCGGTTCATCAAAATCAATCTGTTTTGCTTTTTCTTCTTCCAGACGTTTCTTCTCCTCCATTTCGTAGTACTTGATAATTCTTAATGAAAGGTTATCTGCGGAAACAGGACGCTTCAGCATTAAATTTACAAGTCTTGGGTTGCTTTTCTGAATATCAGCGCAGACATTAACCGGAGCACATATAAAAATAGGCTCTTTGTTATAGCAGTAGTGGGATTTCAGCCTGTTTATCAGACTGACCATATCATCATTTACAGATTCCGGAAACAAAAGAAATCCATCGGGCTTAAATATCTCAAAATGTTTCTGCAAGTCCAGCCAGCAGTCTGTTGTACTGATACCCGTAAAATATGAATCCGTATGTTGTATGAAGTCTTTTACAAGAGCTGTGTTAGTACCTGTTATCAGCATTTTTCGTTTCATTTTTCATCAGTCCTTTCCTGATAATGATTTGATTTCTGCACAAATATCGCTTAAATTTTTATATAGCATATTTATTCTTCATATCTGCAAAATTTGCACAGCATTGTCGGAATTTGTCAGATTTTCAGTAATTATATATTTATTTTATCATTAATCCGTTATTTTGCCAATAACTTTCAAGAAAACACAAACGAAAATATCAATTTAGCACAATTAGTGATAATATTTTTGTTAAATTACACATCAGAAATGCGGCAGCATCTTAAATTAAACTCCCGAGATTTATCCGCCTGAAAGATACCGGCAAAGAAAAAAGCAGCGACTCTGCGCTGCTTCTCACCGTATATCCTACAGCCTGTGTCGGGTCGCACTCAGCACCGCTACTTTTGGCTGTTTTTCAGTACTATCAATAATTTGTCCATTAGCATTTAACCGTTAAGTATCGCGATAAACTGCTTATAAAGCTCCGCAGCCTTTTCTTCGGTGGTCGCCTTGCCATAAAGCATTGCGTTGCAGGCTTCCTGAAATGCATCAAGCATATCGCTGTTCTCCATAAATGGATGAATAATTGCCATTGAATCAATATTTGCACTCATCAGCTGAAATGCGTCATAGTGAAGCCCCTTGAGCATATCATGCTGTTCAAGATAATCTCTGGAGGAACGACTCAGAGGGATCCCCTTTTCAATGCCCTGAAGCTCGGATATTTCGTCACTGTTAAGGAGAAAATCAAGGAGAAGCGCAGATTCCTCGGGGTGTTCTGTCTTTGCGCTCACCGCATAAAGTGTCGCAGGCTTTGTGTACCAGCCCTTAACGCCGTCAGTGCAGCCTGTATAGCTTCCTACAACTATCTCATTACCGTCCTCGCGGGCGGGACCCATGTAATTTTCTGCGTCACTGAGCCATGCCAGAACTCCGGCATAGGTGCCGTTTCTGATATCGTTCTTATCGAAATATTCTACCTGCGGCATAACATGACCGTTTATAAGCTCAACGTAAAAATCAAGCATTATCCCCAGTTCTTCCCTGCCGAAACCTAACTGTCCGTTCTCCGACATGAACGACTTTCCACTCTGCTGCTCGGCATATGCGGTTATGAAGAACATCGCGGATTTTGAGGGCATGGCAATGGGATAAATTTCGTCACCCATCACCTCTGCCGCATTGAAAAGATCGTCCCATGTCTCGGGAAGTGCCAGACCACAGCTGTCATATATAGTTTTGTTGTAATATACAGTCTGAGTATTCAGCGCAATAGGGACGGCATTGAGTTTTCCGTTTCTGATTCCAAAGCTGAGTTCATTTTCCGAGAACTGAGAAAGGTCAAGGTTATCGCTTAAATCATAGATGTTGTAATAACCGTTTCCGTCTGCGGAATATTTGTCGAGCCATGCAAAATTTATGAGCATGACGTCAGATTCAGTGTCTGACATCATCTGAATATTGTATCTCGTCTGATAGCCCGACCATTCCGAATAGCTGCATTTAACCCGAATATCAGGATGTAACCGTTCAAACTCCTTTACTGCTGCAAGAGTATATTCGGTTCGCGTGTCGTTCCCCCACCATGAAAGGGAAATTTCGGTATATTCCTCCTGCTTGATGACAACTGGCTCCGACGCACAGGATGTAAGCATAAGCATCACCGCCGAAAGAAATATAAATTTTTTCTTAATTTTTTTCATCATTATCCTCCCTTATATCGCTGAAAATGGTAAACGTATCCTTGCCCTTATGCTTGGAGAAGTAAAGAGCAGCGTCGGCACGTTTGTAAAGCTCGGGGAAGCTATTGCCGTCGTCAGGATATACTGAAACACCGATACTTGCAGATATTTTGTAATCGCCGTTACAGCCTGTGTAATTGTTATGAAATGCGTCGCAGAGAGCACGGCATTTTTCATGGACGAGCTTCATATAATCCTGCTGCCTGTTTGCGGGAATGTTAAGCAGAACGCAGAATTCATCTCCGCC
>JALEVO010000099.1 GCA_022788225.1 Oscillospiraceae bacterium
TGACGTGCATATGTGGCAGAATGGCGAGGCTATCAAATTCAGAGTATGGAATTACAACAAAAACAGTACTGCTTCAGGTGCATTCTGGCTTCATGCTGTAACATCAACTGAAGGATTAACCTCAAAATTTGTTGATGTTGAGGGAAGAAGTAAAGATGATGGCGCAAATATCCATTTATGGAAAGAAACCAATAACGACAAGGGTGATAACTGGAGCAGCAGTTCAAAATGGCTTCAGCTTGAAGATGACAATGATGGTGATCCGACTACCTTTTACATCAAAAATGTAAGGTCAAACAAGTATCTTGCACCTGAAGATTATTTTAAAGGAAAAAATTGTCTTGAAAATGATAGAAATACCAGACTTTACAGCGATAAATTCAGCTGGAAAATTAATATACTCACCATAACTCCGGGAGTTACAGATTATCTTGAAGATACTGATATAATCACAATATCGCCGGGAGAAAATCGTAACTCCTCCAACACTGACACTTATAGGCTCTCAGATTCCGATGGCTGGTCATTGACAGTACAAGACAATAACGTTGCCAACGGTAATGATCTGCAAATGTGGCAGTATGGCGTGTCGGACAAATTGAGAGTCTGGCATTATGACAAAAACAGTAAAGCCCCAGGTGCATTCTGGCTTTGTGCTGTAAACTGGCGTGAAACACCAAGTTCACGTTTTGTTGATGTTGAGGGTCGAAACATAAATAGTGGTGCAAATATCCATGTGTGGTCACAGAGCAGTGATGACAGTAATAATTGGGAACATAGTTCAAAATGGTTTCAGATTGTAGACGACGGGGATTCGGATCCGGAAACATTTTATATTAAAAACGTAAATTCGGGTAAGTATCTTGCACCTGAAAATTATTTTAATACTCAAAAGGACTATAATGGCAGGCAATGTCTTTCTGAAGGCAAGAATACTGTACTTTCTGATCAGGGATTCCTCTGGAGAATTGAGGTAATCAACCGCACTCCTGATGCTGTTAAATCACAGAGAGAATGGATGAAAAATATTGACGGAAGTACACCTATTTCGGCAATCAATATACCTGGAACACATGACGCATGTACAGCGAATGTTGAGGGCTCATGGAATGAAAGTGATAACCATGTTGCATGCCAGAAGTATTTCATTCGTGAGCAGCTTGAAGTAGGCGTGCGTGCCTTTGATTTGCGAATGAAGTATAAATCAAATAGTGGAGGACTTATCATGCTCCACGGCTCAGATACTTTTGTATGCCATACAGAAGATACTAACAAGAATGCGGAAAATCTTAAATTTGAAGAAGTAATGGCGTATTATAAAGACTATCTGACAAAACATCCGTCCGAAACAATCATCGTAACATTTAAGAATGACGGTGGAAATGAAGATGAAACAGTAAATGAATTCAAGAATGTTCTTGCTAAATACAATAAGACTGATAAAGATGGAAATATAGTATATGATGAAAATGGAAAACCAATAAATACATTAATGTATGACTGGGATACTTTGCCTGAAGATCAGTCAGTACCAACTCTTGATCAGGTTCGTGGAAAGGTTGTTGGATTCAGCCGTATGAGTGGAGCTACTGGCGGCATATATGGTCCGGATCTTTCTGGATGGGATAAAAAATACGATCCGGGTAAAAGTTCAAATGCTCAGATAATAAGTGTTGAAGATACTACTCCGAAGGTTTATGTTCAGGATAATTATTCAACCAGCGCTACACCTAAGACAGAATATGTTTTCAATACAGTAAAAGATGCAAATGATCCAGAATCAAATGTTTATTCACGAAATGTATTTTTATTTAATTATACAAGTGCTACAACAATTACACCGTTAGGTGTTGCCCGAATAGTCAATCAATATATACGTACTGATGAAGGAGACAATAATTTCTATAAATTTATAAGAAATAAAGACCGTCTCGGTATAACAGTAATGGACTATGTTGATGCACAGCTTGCAAAAATGATATATCAGTCCAACGGAAAATACGGTGGAAATTCAGAAGAGTATATAGATGAATTTTTTAATAGAACATCTGATGAATCATCTTCGGTAAGCAATTATGCCTCCACAAAGGCTGCAGAAGATAATACATCAGTTTATAACGGTGAGAATTATACACTTAAAGTAACCTGGCCGACAGTTGACCCTCTGATGTACGGATATTCACTTGCCGACGCCGGAATCAAAGACGGTTCAGCAACAGTTACCTTAAATGACGGAAGTGAATATGTGATAGGCGGAGAATTTGTTTTCAAGGATTCTGCTGTATATCCTTCTGTCAGCGATAGTGACAGTACTCTGTATACTCTGACATTTGTACCGCTTAATTCCAGATTCCCGGTACTTGAAAAGAATATTACAATAAACGTTATTAAAAGACCGCTTAATATAAAAATAGGCGCATACAAACAGCAGTACGGTGATACAGCGGAAAGCTGGCGTGATGTTGTTTCAGTTCTGGGACGTGTTGCAGAAAAAGACTGGGATCAGCTCTCAGCTATTGATATGGTGATAGAAAAAGACGGAGTAGAAAACACCCTTGATTTTGGCGGAAATACAACAATAGCGGATATTCTTCCTGCAGATCTTCCGGTCGGCAGTACTGGCAGTGTATCCGTAAAGTATGGTGACAAGACAGCAGCTGATTTCCCTAATTATGATATGAACGTACAGGCAGGCGGATCATGGGAAATCGTTCCAAGGCAGGTTACAGTAGAATGGAGCGGACAGTCCCATTACCTTGCCGGAGATAAAGTGAATATTACAGCCAATATCGGAAATATTTACAACAATGAAGATGTAAATGCAGTAGTAAGAACCGTACAGGGCAAAACAGTTGATGGAGTAACAGAATATACATCAACAGCTTATCTTGAAGGCGCTGACGCAGCAAACTATGAGATTCCTGACTATTTATCAACTTTCACATATACTCTTTCTGCTGCAGCAAAGGTAATCACTGAACCAACTATACGCCTTTCAGAAACATCTTTTGTATACGATGGTACAGCAAAAACTCCAGAAGTATCAGTATATGATGACGGCGTACTCATACCATCAGATGAATATACAGTGGAATACTCAAATAACATAAAATCAGGTCTGGCAACTGTTACAATTACAGATAAAACAGGCGGATACTATGATTTTGTATTCTATGACAAAGATGGAAATGAAGTAAATTCTACAACAATAAGTTTCATTATTGAAAGTAATGGATCTGCCGAGTATATAAGTGGTGATATTTCCAAAAATAATCAGATAGACTTATATGACGCTGTAATCATCTCACAATATCTGCTTGGCATGGTTGAATTCAGTGAAGAAGAAATGCTGATCGCTGATTATAACGGTGATGGCGATGTAAACATTTATGATGCAATTGGTGTTGCAGAATATCTGCTTGATAATTTACAGAAATAATTCTTTTTATGGGCTTATACCTGATAAAGAAGTTTTTGAAATAAGTATCTGACTTTTGAAAAACCCCATACTTGCTGACGAGTATGGGGTGAATTTTTAAGCAAAGAAAAAGTAATTTTTTTACATTGTGGAGGTATTCAAATGAAACGTATTCTCTCAATACTGCTTGCAACAATGCTGGTTATTTCAAGTACTGCGTGTACTAACAAAGAAAGCGGAAGTTCTGTTGTGGATAGTGAGTCTGCAAATGATTTGGGCTTGACAAGAGAGTCTAAACCAGCCAGTGAGTATACTGCACAGTCGAATGCTGAAATGTATTCCAGGCTGGATTTTGATGATAAGCAGGAAGCAGAGTTTGCTGAAAGGGGATTGATAGACGCCCCGGAAACTCTGGAACTGACTGACGAGGATGGTAAAGTAATCTGGAGTCAGGCAGCCTACAACTTTCTGGATGATTATGAAGAGGCACCGGACACTGTGAATCCCAGCCTGTGGGAAAACACAAAAAACAATCATGCCTACGGTCTTTTTGAAGTGTGTGACGGCATATATCAGGTGCGTGGCTATGATATGGCAAATCTGACTGTAATCGAAGGCGATACGGGATGGATTATTTTTGACCCGTTGATGAGTATAGAATGCAGTCAGGCTGCCATGCAGTTAATCGAGAAGAATCTGGGTAACCGTCCTGTAAAGGCAGTCATTATTTCTCATCCCCATGTAGACCATTTTGGCGGAGTTCTTGGTGTGATGAGTGAGGGGGAGCAGGCGGATTCAGAAAAATCCCTTACCGAACAGCTTGACAGCGGAAAGATTCCGATTATCGTTCCCGAGGACTTTGCCGAACACGCCATTGCTGAAAATGTATATGCAGGAAAGGCTATGGGACGACGTGCTAATTATCAATACGGCGTACTGCTTGAACCGGGTGTGACAGGTACACTGGCACAGGGTATCGGTATGGGGCAGTCTACCGGTACAGTATCTTATCTTGCACCAACCTATGAAGTAAAAGAAACAGGAGAGGTTGTCACTATTGACGGTGTAGAGATGGAGTTTCAGATGACTCCCGGCACTGAGGCTCCGGCGGAAATGAATACATGGTTTCCGCAGTTTAAGGCACTGTGGGTGGCGGAAAACTGTACCGCAACGCTGCATAACCTTTATACTCTCCGGGGAGCGCAGGTTCGTGACGGGGCAGCATGGGCAAACTATCTCACCGAAACCATTACCCGTTACGGTGATGAGGCGGAGGTTACCTTTCAGTCTCACAACTGGCCGCACTGGGGCAACGATATGATAAATGACTATCTTGTCAACACCGCTGCAGTATACAAGTTTATCAATGATCAGACGCTTACATATATAAATCAGGGATATACCTCTGATGAAATCTCCAATATGATTGAACTTCCGGAGGCATTGGAAAAGGTATGGTACACCCGCCAGTACTATGGTACGGTGGCTCATAACTCAAAGGCTGTTTACCAGAAGTATATGGGCTGGTATGACGCAAACCCGGTCAGTCTGAATCCGCTTACGCCTACTGACAGTGCGAAAAAATGGGTTGAGTATCTGGGGGATGTGAATGAAGTACTGCGCATGGCTAAGGCGGACTATGAGGCGGGCGAATATCAGTGGGTGGCAGAAGTAACCAATACCATTGTTTTTGCCGATCCGGAGAATGAGGATGCACGTCTGCTGTGCGCCGACGCACTGGAACAGCTGGGCTATCAGGCAGAATCCGGCCCATGGCGCAATGCTTATCTCACTGCTGCACTGGAACTGCGCAATGGCAACAGTGCTGCGGCTGCAAAGGTGGCAAAAAACACAGGCGCTATGGTGCGGGAAATGACTGCGTCCATGATGTTTGACTACATGGGAATCCTTCTGGATAAGCAGGCACTGGCAGATTATGACTTTGTTATGAATGTGACACTGTCTGATACCGGGCAGGAGTATATGCTGCGAATCAAAAACGGCGTTGTACTGGTATATGATGATATTCTGTCCGAAAATGCCGATGTATCCATAACCTGTCCTAAAAATGCCCTTTTCTATCTGGTCACTAATGATCAGGAGAATATGGAAAAGACCATTAAGACAGAGGGCGATGAAAAACTGGTAACATTGCTGGCTGAAAACATGAATCAGGTCGCAGTTTCTGCCCCTGCTGCTTTCAACATTGTTGAACCGTAATTTATTTTTCCGGTCAGTTAAAGAAAGGATATAAGAACCTATCTTCACAAGCGTATGCACACGTATTATGTAGACAGGTTCTGAATTTAACAGAGGTGATGTGATTTGGGTATAAATATCAGAAAAATGTGTCTGAGGACTGTTAGTGCTGTAATGTCACTGGCTTTTACCGTATCAGCAATACCTGTACAGGCATATGCAGAGGAAATAATTCCTGAAGATGTATATATTCAGGAAATAGGCATGACAGAGGAGATTCTTTCGTCAGATGTATTTTATCTGACAGCTGCAAATGCACAGCTTTCAGAGGGTGCAAACGAAAGATATTATCTCAGAATCGGAAGAGGCGGCGATTCTTTATCAGCTGCAAGCGTAAATGTGAAAATTGCCGACCTTACTGCAAAGTATGGTGAGGATTATGAAATTTATCTTCTTAACGGAGATACAGAGGTGGAAAATCCGGAAGATAACCAGTCTTTTGTTGAAATGATGGAGGGCGAGGAATGCATTGTCACACCTATTATTGAAGAAGATGAATTTAATGAAATGACAGAGAAAGACGCCCAATTGCAGCAGAGCGCAGTAAAGGCAATCAATGATTCAATAACGTATATTGAGGAATCAGCAGGGCTTACACCAGCTGAACCGGCAGATGGCTCAGAGAAAGTCAGCACAGACCCGCTCCAGCAGGCGCGTGCAGATTATACCGGAATTGATGGCGAGGCACAGAATGTAACAGCCTCGCAGGATACATTTGCACAGATTCAGAAAATCGCCGATGTGCTTACAACGGCAGTAGTCGGTGCAAACTTAAAGGTTGATTTTGCTGAAGGAGAAGATTCACGATATATTGTTATTGATGTTGATAATAATATGAAAAGCGATGGAGACAGATATTTTTATCTTATGCTTTCTGAACCGTCCGGAACAACAACAATCAGTGCGTCATCAAGCTGTGCAGTGACAATTGTGGATGATGAGGAACAGGAACTGTCAGAGGTAAGCTTTGGTGAATTTACCTTTAACGAAAGCTATGACACACTTACAGTTGAAATCAAGCGAAATGGTGCAATCAATTCACTTACAGATGTCCAGCTTCAGACTGAAGGAATAACAGCTCAGACAGGCCGTGATTTTTCACCAGTTGATATGTCAGTTATTTTCCCTATGGGTATTGACACAAGAACCATAGATATTCCTGTCTGCAGGGATTATCTGACAGGAGATGCAGAATTTAAGTTGAAGCTCACTAATAATGTGGGAGCGAATGTTCTCACAGCTGAAAAGAATATCGTTCTTTCAGCAGCTGCCTCATTTGAAGAGCCTGTACTTCCGGCACTGGATGAAGGAGGGTATACAAATACTGTTTCCGGTTCTCCGGTATACCTTGGAGCTGAAAATAAAAGATATCTTGGAAATATTGAGGTAACTAATACTATAAATCTTAAAAATCCGGTAAAAAAGGACGCGGATAATGAATATACCGGCTTTAACGGGTCTGCTGGAGATGGCTGGAAACTCAGATGGCAGGGAGGCAACAGCTGGACAAGATTCTGGCACAACTACAAAGGTACTGTTGCAGCACAATGGCAGATGAGCGGTTACAGCGGATTTCATTATGCCGGAGCCCAGATTGAGTGGTCAATGAGCTGGGACGGTAAAAATCCGTGTGCTTCTGCCAGCGTTGGCTTTGAAAGCAGTAACACAACCGCTGCCCGTGATTTACAGTACGGTGCTGTATACTGCAGCGATGCGGCTCTGGACAACACTGTAACAAATGTTTTCAGTAATATTTCAGATCCGGTATATATCAGTATTGCAAACACAGGCAATTGTGACGACTGCCAGGAATTGTATATAAAATCAATCAGAGCAATAAAGCGTCCGTTTGAAATCAAACTGGCTGAGGCGGATAAGCTTAAATTCCTGCAGGCAGACGGTTCAATGAAAACTGATGACGGTACAGCGACTTATCTTGCAATTATCGGAGCAGAAAATAATGATCCGACACAATCGACTATTTATTATTGCGACGAAACTGTTACGTTTAGTCAGAACATCGGAAAAAATGGCTCAAAACCATATGCATATCTTAAAGAGCTGAATTCAACGGATGGCTTTGAATTTGCCAGATTTGAAAATGAGGGCAAAACAACATACAGCAAAGTGCTTTCCAAGGAATTCATTAATGAAAACAGTTCATGGGATAACAGCAAAATGTTTAAGTATTATGACAACACATATATGAAAAACAGTAATCCAAGCAGCGGATGTGAATATGGAAAATATGGTTCTGTTGAACTTAAACCTGTTTTTGATTATATTAATTCAGAGGTAACAGTAGTTGTACCGGAAGATAATTTCGGTTATCTTAATATAAGCGGAACTGACAAAAATATTCAGACTACCACTACATACAATTATCATCGCGGAGATACACTTTTGCTTTCTACAAAAATGAATAAAGAATATGCTGACATATATGAACCGGTGGGAGTTAAAATAAGATATAAGGTCAATAAGGATGATTCAAACTGGGAAGAAGACAAAATTGTAATATATGATGAGAATGGAGAGGCATATCTTGATTCCAGTCATAAACTCGAATGCGGTTACTATGAGGTTACACCTGTTTTTCAGGCTAAAGGCAATGTAATAACTGTCAGAGTAGCTCAAAGTGAACTGAACAATTTCGACACTTCATACGGACTGTTTTCTACTAAAGCGGTAAGAAGCGTCACAATTTCAGATAAGAAATACAATGAATATATCGTATATAATAATGCGAAATACGGAAATATTTATTCTCTTTCTGTAAGGTCCTTGAAAAATAATGTTTATCCTGTGTGGAAGGCAGCCGGAGAAACAAATCAGTACAGCGGCGAAGTTTTCTATTATGAAGCCAAAAATAATAAAGAACAAAATGTGATTGAACTTTCCACGGAAACAGTGAAGAATACTTATGATTATTATCATACGATAAGCGGAAAGATACTGTCACGCGTTTATAATATGCAGACAGGCGGTCTGGACGAAACCACCATGATTCCTCATCAGGGTGCTATTGCAGCTGCTGGCGGATCATTTGCTGTTGCCGGAGATGATGGCTCATTTACGGTTGACGGAATTCGTGCAGTGCCGGGCAGAAGCATCCGTTATATTGTTACAGTAAATGGTGTTAATCTCCTCAGGGAAAAGAAGCTCGGTTCATACGATAAAGCTGTGGAACAGACAATTATTCTGCCTGATACTTCCAGTATAAAAGCTGACGTTATATCTAACGAGGTCGGAAATCTGTTTATAAATACTGAAAACGGAAGTATTCTGAATAACATTGAAGTATGGGTTGACGATATGAATAATGCAGGCTACAGCATTTCTGTTGAACCGGAAAAGACAATTACTGTCAATGCACAGTGTAATGCACCGGTTTCATATATTACATTAGAAGAGGACGAAGAGGGTAATGTAAGAGAGGTTGAGAAAAAAGAAAATCTTACAGGTGCTGTATTTGTTATCTATAGTGATAAGAATGAAATCATGTATGAATATCGTGCAGAATACAATGAAGAAAAATCAACTTTCAGTGCTAATATTCCTATGAAGGATATTCAGCCCGGATATGGTCTGTATCTGAGAACAGAAACAGATAAAATTATGTCGGGTATGCCGGGCGAAATAATGGTTTACAGTGATGCTTATACCGGCTATTTATTCACCCAGAGTACAGCAGGGCAAACTCCTCCTGTTACGGCAAGTATAACGCCTCTTACAAACATTGACTTTATTGAACTCCCTCTTATCGGAGATACTGGATTTAATTTTTCTTTCCCGTTTGCATCAGTTTCAGTTGAAAAAACCGATACGGGTTATCATATGAGTTTTGGTGTAAAACCGATATATATTGCAGACAAGATAAAGGGCAGCAGCCTGTCGAAATTCAGCGACATTACAGGTATAAAGAAAATTTGGTCTTTAAAGAATCCGTTTAGCTCCTACGCAGCTGGCATAAAGGAGGCGTGGAAGTTCATCGGAGATCTTGGAACTGTTGCAGAACAGTCAATGGGTGCAGCGAAACAGATGGCAGGTGCGCTTGGAGCTCCTACATGGAAGTTTAATATGGAGCTGGGTGCAACTTTTGATTTTACATATGTGGAACTGACCAATACGGTAACCGGATTAAAATATAAAGAAGCAGTATTTACAGGTGTCGGAGGATATATTGGCGTATCGGGTTCATTTAAAATGTCATGGTATACAATAATTCCGGTCATATTCATACCTGCATATTTCGGCATTCAAGTCGATGCAGAAATTCTGGGTTACTTCGGTGCCGGAACAGACACATCAAAACCTGTAATTACCTATGATGAAGCGTCAAAAGGAACTGTAAGTTACGACGATGTTCTCGGTGAGTATGAGATGTTAGTCTGCATGACTGGCGGTGTTCAGATATATGCCGGCGTCGGACTTGACAGGATCCTTGGTATGCGAGGCGGGGGACGAGTTGAAATAATGGGACAATATGAGCCTTCGGACGAACTTAGCGACATTGGCTGTAATATAACATTTACGGCTGGTATCTGGGTTGACCTGTTATTGTTCACACTTCCGCTGGAGTATGACTTCCCGTCAATAAAGTTTGGTTCCTTTGCTGAAGTTGCAAACAATAATTTAGAGTCTGAACCAGATATAGATGAGAACAGCGATTTTCTGCTCAGAGCACCGTATTCTGAAAAAGAATCTCAGTGGCTTCCGTCAGAAACGAAC
Source organism: Oscillospiraceae bacterium (assembly GCA_022788225.1). Classification (GTDB taxonomy): domain Bacteria; phylum Bacillota; class Clostridia; order Oscillospirales; family Ruminococcaceae; genus Porcipelethomonas. The sequence goes on from JALEVO010000099.1 coordinate 10,409, forward strand.
TCAGATACCAATGTAAAGAGTAATGGCGGACTCACCAATGTACTTCCGGATTCACCTGAGTTAAAGGCAGGTTTCAGCGAGTCAGGCAGCTATACTCTTGTTTCAGACGGCTATGAACATCCTGAAGTACAGCTTCTGAAACTTTCAGACGGTTCAATATTTATGGCATTCCTTGATTCAGATTCATCAAGAGAAGATACAGAGCGTACAGTTCTTAAATATGCAGTATATTCAGACGGCAAGTGGTCAGAGCCGGCAGCAGTATCAGATGACGGCACAGCTGACTTCCACCCAAGCATATGTGAAATGGATAACAACAGAGTTATGATAGCATGGCTTTCAAGTGATCCTGAAAAGCAAAAATCTGAAACAGTTAAAGATTATCTGAAGTCACTTGAAGTTTATACAGCAGTTATTGACTATGATGCTGAGAATACTGTATCAGAAGTAACACGTCTTACAACTGACGAATACTTTGACTATTCACCTGTTGCAGCATATGATGAGGTGACGGGCGACAGAATGGTTTATTTTGTTAAGACTGCATCAGACGGTACAGCTGCTGAAATGGCAAATTCATATACAAATAACTGTGTGATTACTTATATGCTTTATTCGGATCCTGAAAATAATGGCGAAGGCAGATGGCTCTTTGACGATTATTATGATGAAGAAGCCGGAAATGAAGTTGTAAAGTCAGAACTTGTTGAAGAGTGGAATGGTCAGAGATTCCTTGCATCTCCGATTTCGGAACTTGGACTTGATGTACCTAACATTTCAGACTTTACAGTAACGACATATAACGGCTATGCAGTTTATGCCTATACAATTGATAAGGATTCAAGCAATGACACTTCATATGATAAGGAATTGTTTGTACAGTTATATGATTTTAAAACACATAAGACATATATGCCGTTAAGACTCAGCAATGACAATGTGTCAGATGCAATGCCGCAGTTTGTAAGAGAAGGAAGTGGTGAAGAGGCATATATATCGCTTTTCTGGTACAGAAATGAAAAGGAAATTGCATATGTTGATATAACAGATCTTATCAGAAATGGTGTTGATGAAAATGGTCAGATTCTTGATGAGTATATGAACAGAGACGGTGTTGCTTCACTTGAAAGAATTTATTCATATGTACAGTCCGGATCAGATGAAAACAGCAGTTACAGGCATATGTCTGATTTCAAGCCGGTTGTTGACGGAAAAAACATATACATTGTATGGACACAGATGGTTGAAGGACAGAATCCGGATGATTTTTGCAGTGAAGTATTTGCAGCAGCGCTTATAAATCCTGATACAGAAGATGAAAACGGAGAAAAAATCGGTTGTGCATGGTCAGATCCATATCGTCTTACTTATTCATACGAATGTACTGACGAACCGGCAGTTGTAATTGATACAAACGATAATATGATGGTTGTATATAATCAGTATAATCAGGAATTGACAGGAGATTCTGAAAATCCGGTTAATATTTCTGATTTCAGACTCAGAGCATCATATATGGAGCCAAGTGGTTCAGTTGATGTAGAAAATATAACCGTTTCAGACTATACACCTGTTGAGGGTGAAACAGTATCAATTACTTTTGAAGCAGTAAATAGCGGCCTTACTTATTCAGAAGGATATACTGTTGAAGTATATGCTGAAAATGACGGCAAATCTGAACTCATTGATACAATTGATATTGATGATATTAAGCTGCCGGGAGAACGTGATATTTATACCGTTGAATGGACAGTACCGGATAATATTGCAGGTTATGTAATTAAAACTGAGACCTATGAAAAGGGCGGCAGCTGGACAAATCATTCATTTGCAGAAAGTGAAGAGTTCATTGAAAGAGCTGAATACAGTGTTGAAAATGTAAATGTATGTCAGGACGGAAACGACTTTATCATAAGCTATGACGTTATCAATACAGGTAATGCTGAATCGACAGATGACGATAATTACAATGTAACTCTTGTCGGACCTTATTTTGACACATTCGGATGTACAGATGAAGAGTGCATATTTGCGGAAGTACCTCTTGGCGGAATCGCTGCAGGAGAAACCGAAAGCTTTACTCAGAAACTTAATATACCGTTTAAAGTATTTGAAAAGTATGGATATGTAAACTGCTTTGCAGCTGCAGTTGATAAGGATGGTAATCATCTGATACCTGGTGAAGAAGTAAGAATCGGAGTTACACAGCCGCTGAATCTTAAACTTAACGGCGAAGATTACCCGACAGAGATTATTATGTCTGTGGGCGAAACAATGAACCTTGAGGTAAGCTGTTCACCTGCAAAAACAGGCGACGGACTTGAAACAGTATTTGGTTCAGAGAACAGTGATGTTGCTGTGGTTAATGGAACAACTATTACTGCCTGCGAAGCTGGTACAACTGTAATCCGTGGCTCTGTTTCAACATATGGCGAGATAATTCCTGATATTACTGTAACAGTAATTGACGGCGGAGACTTCTGTGTAAGAGAGGTTGACGAAGGATTTGTTATCACAAAATATCTCGGTGAAAATGCAGACAGAATTGAAGTTCCGTCAGAAATCGGCGGCAGGAAGGTTGTAGGTGTTGATGACTTTGCGTTTGGCACAGTTACTGATGATGCTGTAATTGCAGTACCCGATACACTTATGAGCAAATATATCGGCAGTGAAGCATTTATGACCTATGCTGTTGTTGATGAACAGATTATCAAAATGTCAGAAGGCACAACAGTAAACGAAGTATTAAGATACTGGTTTAATGAAGTCGGCGAAATGAACTATACTGACGAACAGATAAACGAAGCAGTTGTAAAAGTACTTTCATATATTGGAAATACAAGTGCTCTTTCAATGCCTGAACTTGTTATTGAAGTTCTTAAAAATGCAGATAATCTTGATTTCCCACCAGAAAAAATCGGTTTGCTGAAACTGGTGCTTTCTGTAATGAATTACGATAAAGTCAAGCTTGAGGGTCCGGCAGATGCTGATGCACAGGCATATGCGAAAGGTAAAATGAATCTTGAGTATATTGTTGCTGCAAAGGGGCTGAAAGGTGACGTTACACTTGACGGAGCAGTAAATCTTTATGATGTAATTGCAATTGCACAATATGTAATGGACAGCGCAAAGTATCCGCTTTCAGATGAGGCAATGTCTAATGGCGATGTGGCTGAAAACGGAAAAATTGATATTTACGATGCTATCGAAATTGCCAAAGAAATTATGGCAGGATAATAGTAATATTTGATTGCAGTGTTTATTACTGAAAAAATGAAAAAAGCAGGTAGATTGTTCTGCCTGCTTTTGCTGTATATATTCACTGCATTCTGTTATAATTTGGGTTTGAGGTGATAAATCGGATTTATTATATCATAAAATCTTTGATTTTTGATATAATTGTCCGAAATGCAGGGAGCAAATCTTTGATTTGCGTATCTGCAAGGACATTAAAATAAATTATAATAAATGCTATGCATTTATTATATCATATATTTGTTTTGAGCCTATGAAAAAAAGTCTGTAAAAAAACAGTCAACTGTGGTAAAATAGAAAAAACAGGAGGCTGATTTTTATGGGAATAAGAAAAAGAGAACCAATGAGAGAAGGCAAGAAGAATATCATTGCCGGACTGCTGGAGGAGTACGACATCAAAACAGCGAAGGATATTGAGGATGCTCTGAAGGATCTGCTGGGTGGAACAATCCAGGAAATGCTTGAATCTGAAATGGATGAGCACCTGGGC
>JALEVO010000146.1 GCA_022788225.1 Oscillospiraceae bacterium
ATAACAAACAGATTTATTATAAGCTCCCTGATAATGTTATTATTACTGACGCACAGAGCGGTCCTGTAAAAGAAAACGGAATACAGACCGGTACATATCAGATAACGAGCGACGGATATATTATTATAGAATTTGATGCAAACTATGTTAAAGACGGTTCTTCGGAAATTACAGGTGATATTACATTTAACGCCACTGTAAAAAAGACTGATTCAGCAAGCAATAAGGAAACTGTTACTATGGGCAATGTTTCGGTTGATGTTGATTTTTCAGCTACTTCTGAAACCAGTCCGGACCTGTCAGTTGAAAAAAGCAGCAGCGAATATGACAGAACAAACCATACAATTGGCTATACTGTTGAGATATCAAGCGTAAACGGATCCGGAAACGGCGATATTACCGTAACCGATTATCTTGACGGTGCAGACAGCAGTCTGATAAAGCTTGATTTAACAGACGGTCAGACCATTGAGGTAACAAAGACTAAGGCAGACAGTACGACTGAAACTGTGACTGCAAACGTAACCGTCGGAGCTGACGGAAAAGTGACTATAAGCGGTCTTTCCGCACTTTCAGCAGGGGAAAAATATTCATTTGGATATTCCGCACTGCTTACTCCGGGTACGCAGGCGACGATTATCAATGCAAACAACAAAATAAGCGTTACAAACGGAACGCTTACACATTCAGATGATGATTACCGCAGCGTTGCAACAGGCTGTATACTGACAAAATCAGGTACTTACAACGACAGAACTGATAATATCGAATGGGTAATTAAGATTCTCAATCCTGACGGCTTAAATTTAAACGGTTATGCTGTTACAGATGAAATGCTTAGTCAGACTGTTCCGGGGACACTGAAAGTTCTTGAAAATGGCTGGAAACTTATTGAAAATGCCGGTACTCTTGATGATACTGACAATACATTCACATTCGGCAGTCTGACAGGTACTGAATATCAGCTTGTATATCAGACAAAATCTCCTGACCACGGTGCAACTATATCCAATAAAGCCGCACTGAAAGACAGCTCCGGCACTTCTGTCAATGAAGATACCGGTAATGCATACGTCGGTTCGGACAGGCACTATATCAGCAAGGGCGGATATTCAAAGGGTTTTGACAGTAACGGTAATGTTAATATAGGCTGGTCTGTTGCTTTACAGTTTCAGGAGGGCGACTTTGCCGGACAAACCTATACTGATACAATGACAACCGACAAAACGGAGCATTACATGACTGTAAGCCAGCTTAATTCCATTATCCTTACAGGCTCGAAACCGAATTATGAAAAAGTTTCACTTGCAAAGGATACTGATTATACAGTTCAGTGCTTTGACTCTTCCGGTGTCGAAATAACAGACCTGACAGCAGAAAATATTAAGATATATTCATTTAAGATAATTTTTGCTGACAATGAAACAATTCAGTCGCTTTCGGATATTGAGATTGTTTATGAGAGTACCGGAATAATAAGTGATACAATGGCAGTGGGAGAATATGTAAACTTTAATAACAGGGCTGAATTTAATACAGTTTATACTGACGCCTCCTACACTGAAACCAAAAAAGAGGCTTTGAAAAAGTATGATTATCTGGCAGAGGGACAGTCTGAAACATCTCATAAGACAACAGACCTTGACAAAACTGAAAGCGGAGATTACGTTCTCAAATGGGTTATTATTGCCAATGAAAGTAATAACTACGGAAGCAATGATGTTGAACTGACTGATACTCTGCCGGCAGGGGTAACGTTTATTGAAAGCTCTGCCGTTTTCATGAAACATAACGGTTCGTATTATGAAACAGCTTCTGGTATGGAAACAGTTTTTGACAGTGAAAACAGTAAGGTCGTATTTAAGATTCCGGCGTCAGTCCATGAGGGAAAGGCGTTCCGCATTGAATACAGCGTGTCTGTAACAGAGGAGTATATTATAGCAAACAAGAGCGGAGAATTTACTGCTTTTGCAAATACTGTGTCCGACGGCATCAATACAGCTTCACAGACACAGAAAATATCTCTTCCGTTGATCATCAAAACAGGTTCTGACCCTGATGACACTTATGACGGTGACATTGTATACACAATTGACATCAATCCGTATGCACTTGACTTATCTGAAACTGATACAATTACTGTAACAGACTGTCTGAGACATTATTCCAAAAAAAATGAAGACGGAAGTTTTATGTACAGCTGGGGATTTTCGGCTACGCTTGTTAACCTGAAAGTTTTTGACGCTGAAACAAATCAGGAACTTTCTCCTCTGGAGTATAAACTGACATATTCAGATGAAGAAGAATATACAGTAAATTATGCTAAGTTTACAGCACAACTGCCTGATGAAAGACATCTGAAAATACAGTATATATATCATCTTTCAATTAATACTGACGGAGACAGTGATTACAGAAAACCGTATGGAGGCAAGGTTGAAAATACTGCTTATATTGATTACGGTACAGGCAGTCAGGAATACTATTATCAGAATAATTATGACCTTGAAAAGGAAAGTAATGCACACACTGCAACCTCCGACTATATCAGAATTTACAAGGTGGATTCCGGAAATTATGCTATACGTTTAGGCGGTGCTGTGTTCAATCTCTACCAGTGGCAGGAAAGCAGCTGGAAACCGCTTGCCGAACAAACTAAACAGGATGACGGCAGTATAACTCCTTCATGGGGAAATGTATCTGATACGCCTTTGAATCTGGTTACAGACGATACAAACGGAAGTTATCTTCTTCCGGAGCTTACGTCTGGTATACTTTACAAACTGGTTGAGATACAGGCACCGGAAAACTATGTACCTCGTACAGTGCCTTACTACTTCACACTTAATTCAATTCCGTCTGATTTGCCGGCAGATGTGCAGGTAGGGCAGATATCGACCCTCTTAAAGGGCGGTATTATCAATATTGATAATGAGCCAATGACAAATATTGAGATGAAAGTAAACAAGCACTGGGGTACTGGTACTTCTTCCCGTCCGGTTGATGTTCAGCTGCTGGTATCGGAAACACCGCCTGAACTGCCGGAAATGATTACGGTGAATATTACTGACAATAACGGCAATTCTCTTACCAAAAAATTTACAGACAATAAAACCGGAGATATAGTCTTAACTGTAGAAACCCTTAATTCTTACTTTGATTACCCATCTGAGTTTAAAATTAATGGTGTTAACAGTTCTGCTGTGACGCAGATAACACGTGGCTGGAATAACAGTCCCGATGATACTGATTTTGCAACCTGCTATGAATTTGAGGTAGGCAATGTCAGCGGTTCATCGGAAATCAATATTTATTTCTCAGATTCACAAACCTACAGCAAATATAAACTCCAGATGACAAACTGTACAGAAGTATCTGAAAGCGGTGATACTCAGGCTATAGAAATACCGTCAGACGCGGTTCCGGCTGAAAACAATCCGACAGTTACACTCAGTGAGGCAAACAGCTGGACTTATATATGGACTGACTTGCCGCAGGCAAAGTCTGACGGAACGCTGTATTACTACTATGTTAAAGAACTGACTGAAATAAATGGTTACACAGCAGAGTATGATACAAACGGAATAAACGGCGGTGAAATAAATATTACCAACCGGAAAGAAGCAGAAAAGCCCACTCTTCCGGCAACCGGAGGAAAAGGTGTACAAAGAATAATCCTGACAGGATTTATTCTTATGATTGTTCCGGCATTATGCTATTACCTCATCAATCGGCGAAAAAAGTGCGGTGTGAACCATCGCTGAACTCGTCGTTAAAATAAAAAACTTTAAAATGAAAGGATATGATTTTATGAAAAAATTCAAAAAAGCTTTTAGCCTTATGACTGTTGTCATGATGATATTCTGTCTGAACGTCTTCAGTGTAAATGTGTCAGCAAGCGAATACACAATAACAGTCAGCAAACCGGCATCAAGCGATGTTTCAATTGCCGGACAGACGTTTAATGCTTATAAGGTATTCAGTCTTACTTACAGCGGTGACAATTATTCCTACACCGCAGATGATACTTGTCTTGATGAAGACTATACAGAGGTTGCATCATCAGTGGGTGCTTCAGATGTTGCAGGTATTCTGACTGCTCTTGATACAGAAGCAAATGCCCGCAAATTTGCTGACGCTGTTTACAATGCTTATATTAAGGATAAAACTCCGGCTGTTGCAGGTACAGCAACTGTTGCTGCAGATGCAGAAACTGCGACCATTGATGTAAGCGAGGCAGGTTATTTCCTTGTATTCGGAACAGGTACAAATCCTGACGGAGCAGATGGAAAAAACACAGTAACTTCTCTTGTGATGCTCGATACGACTGATAAAACAGCTTCTATTGAAGTAAAGGTTGACGCTCCTTCCATTTCTAAGGAAATCAAGCATAATGAAACTGATTCATGGGGCAATGTAGGTGACAATCAGATAGGTGATACTGTTGAATACCGTTTTATTTCCGATATTCCTTATAATGTTGCCAACTTCTCAAGCTATGACTATATTATCCATGATACCATGACAGCAGGTCTTATATTTAATGAAACATCAGTTAAGGTATACAAGGACGAGGGAAAAACAAGTCAGCTTGCTGATTCCTATGTGACTGTAACCATGACTGATGCACAGAACTTTACTGTTAAGATTGATGTTTTAGCTGCTGTAAATGCCGGAGATTTGTCAGCAGATGACACACTGTATACATACTACAGTGCAACTCTTAATACAAGTGCGTTAGTTGCCGGTTCAGCTCCTGATTCAGCAAATCACAATGACAACACTGTATACCTTGAATACTCAAATAACCCTTATGACACAACATCAAAGGGTCAGACAACTACTTCACAGGTATATGACTGGACATTTACATTTACTGTAAATAAGATTGACGGTAATACACCTGCTAACCCTCTTGCAAATGCAGTGTTCAACATCAAAGATGGCGAAAATATTTTAAAATTTTCAAGTACTGAAACCAATGTATATGTTGTTGACCCAAGCGGTACAATTACAGATATTAAAACTGATTCAACCGGTAAATTTGTAATCAAGGGACTTGATGATGAAACTGAATACACACTTTCCGAAAAAACTCCTCCGGACGGATATAACAAGGCTGAGGACACTGTGTTCAGTATTAAGTCCGGATATAACACAGACGGAAGTCAGCTTACTTCACTTTCAGCTACAATCGGCGGTACAGCCGGTCAGCCGCTTTCTGTTAGTGTAATCAACAATTCCGGTTCGAAGCTTGTTGGTACAGGTGGTATCGGTACAACTATTTTCTATGTATCAGGCGGTATTCTGATGATTGTTGCTGTTGTTCTTCTCATCACTAAAAAGCGCATGAACAAGTAATAAAACTATATTGTTAATGTCTGGCGGCGGAGGGGATCCCCTCCGCTGAAAGGCGTCAGGGAGTGTTCTATGAGAAAAAGGAAAGTGAGTGTTTCAACGGTAATACTTGTAATTGTTTTTCTTGCAGGACTCTCCGTGATGCTTTATCCGATAATAAGCGATTACTGGAATTCCAAAACGCAGAGCAGAGTTATAGCAGATTATGATGAACTGTTGAGCAGTATGGATAATGATACCTGCAATGCACTTATGGAGAGCGCAAAGGACTATAATGATAAGCTTAAAGACCTTTACAATCCCCTTGAAAATTACAATGAAATCACAGGCTATGACGATGCTCTTGACGTTACCGGCACAGGAATAATGGGGTATGTCACTATTCCGGAAATAGAGGTTGAACTGCCGATATATCATGGTACAAGTGATAAGGTATTAAATAATGCGGCAGGACATCTTCAGGGGACAAGTCTGCCAATCGGTGGTGAGAATACTCATTCTGTTATTTCAGCTCATAGAGGACTGCCGTCCGCAAAGCTTTTCAGTGACCTTGATGAACTGGAGAAAGGGGACAGGTTCACAATAACTGTTTTAAATGAAGTACTGACTTATGAGGTTGACAAAATTCAGATAATTGAGCCTGATGAACTTGATAAGCTTGAAATTGTTGACGGTCAGGACTATGTTACGCTTATTACCTGTACTCCATATGGAATAAATACCCACAGACTGCTTGTGAGAGGAAATCGTGTGGCAACTGAAAGTAAATTGTCAGTGAGAGTTTCGGCAGACGCCGTTAAAATTGAACCGATTCTGGTTGCTCCTTTTGTGGCAATACCTATTCTTATCATTTTCCTGATTGTCATGCTGGGAATTGATAAAAACAAAAAAACTGACGGTGGTGAGGATAATGAAAAAACTTAGAAAAATTTCAGGTATATTTGCAGTGCTTTTTGCAATACTGGCTTGCATGAGCAATATAGTAAGCGCAGAAAATTCTGATTCGCTGACTATAATCTGCCGTAAAGAAAATGTGATTTTAAGCAATATGGAATGGAAAATATTTTATGTTGCTGATATTACTGAAAACGGAAAGTATATTGCAAAAGGTGATTTTGGAGATTATCCTGTGTCACTGGAGGATAAGTCAGTTTCAGCATTGCAGGAGGCAGCAGGAAAATATGAAACATATACAATTATTGATGAAATAACTCCATTGAATCAGGGTGTTACTGATGAAAATGGGAAAATTGTTTTCAGCGGTCTTGAAACGGGGCTTTATCTCGTTACCGGTGAACCGGTGAGAGTTGACGATATGGCTTATGTGCCGGTTCCGTCACTTATTGAGCTGAGTGAAGGAAACAAGAATGGTGCATCATGGACTTATGATCTGACAGCTCTGCCCAAACTAAAAGTTCTGCCGGCTACAACGTTTATAAAGTCAAAGTATGAAGTAAAAAAACAATGGCTTAATGACAGTGTGGGAGTAAGACCGGAATCTGTTACTGCTGTATTATACAGAAACGGTGTTGAGTTTTCAACTGCTGTTCTGGATGAGCAGAACAACTGGGAGTATGTCTGGAATGACCTGCCCCAGACTGCCGACTGGAAAATTGAAGAAAAGAATGTTCCAGATGGGTACGCAGTAAGCTATACCGAAAGCAATGACACAGTCACCATAACAAACACATATACGAAAATTACATCTGAAAATTACACACCAACTTCCGATAACGGCAATACACCATCTTCATCGGAATCAGGCAGTACATCAGGTAAGCTTCCGCAGACAGGTATGTTTATGTGGATTGTTCCGGTACTGGGAATATCGGGCATAGTAATATTCATTGCCGGCTGGTTTATTTATAGAAGAGGTAAAAATGAAAAGTAAAATTGGAATTTCTATGATGATTGCCGGCTGCTTTTCAATAATGGCTGCTGTATGCATTGCGGGACTGAATATCTTTTCTGACGTCAGCAGCGGAAAGAAATCTGCTGATGTTTTAAGTGTTCTTGAAAATCAGATTGAAAAACAAAATGAAAATTTTATTTATACCGAAAACATAGCTGAAGAAAGTTTAAAAACGTTATCAGTCGGTGATAATACATTTACAGGTATTATTAGTATACCGGAAATTGGCGTCGAACTGCCGGTAATGAGCAGCTGGAGTTATGAAAACCTTGATGTTTCACCTTGCTTATACTATGAGGATTCCGGAAAGAAGGTTATAGCTGCACATAATTATTCAAGTCATTTCGGCAGAATAAAAGAACTGGTTTCCGGTGATTATATTTTTTTTACAGATACCCGGAATAATATTACGATGTATGAAGTCATAACAACGGAAATACTTGACAGTCGTGATACCGAAAAAATGATAAGCGGTGATGAATGGGACATGACCCTTTTCACCTGTACATTAAGCGGAACACAGAGGGTAACTGTAAGAGCCAGAGAAATATCAGATTTCAAAAATAACTAATTTATTTTTAAAAAATTACCTGTTATATAAAAACTCCTGAATGCCATAATATTAGTGCGGCATTAATTAATTATAAAGGAGATTCAATTATGAAAGGCGAATTTACTCAGAAGGGCAAGGAAGCTCTTGAACGTTTTAAGATGGAAGCAGCAAGTGAGGTTGGCGTAAACCTGAAGCAGGGTTACAACGGTGACCTGACAGCAAGAGAAGCTGGTTCAATCGGAGGCCAGATGGTCAAAAAAATGATCGATGCCTACAAGGTTCAGTAATTATTGATATATGATAAAAGCGGTATTGCATTTGCAATACCGCTTTTCTGTGTTATTAAGTTTTCTGCTTAACAGTAGCCAGATGTCCGGGCATACTGCCGATAATAATTTTCTGGATTTCATCATCCCAGCAAAAATATACACGGATAAGCTGCTGAGATTTTACCCCATATTTAATGTGATAATCAAGAGTATATTTCTTACTGCCCACATTGCAGGAATAAATGTCGGGATAAACCCTTACAGATTCTGTACCGCACCTGTCAACTGACCAGTTATTTGCCTGCGCATACAGCTCAAGTATATCTTCGCTTATTTCATTCCTTTTGTATCTTGCATAGCCGGAGAGATATAGCAGACCATCACATAAAAGAGCAACGTCAAGTGAGCCGGAATACTTTTTCATAAGGTTTCTTGCATTTTGTGAAACCACGAAATATTCTGAAAATTTATCTTCAAGCCAGTCGCAGACTTTAGCAGTTTCGGTTGGAAACTCTGCTGCAACTTCTGATTTTGACTTGTAGAACGAAATAATGTCCGACATTTTATTATAAGATTCCAGTATATTGCTGTAATCATTAACTGCCTTACTGTATTTTTCAGTCAGACTTTCGTTTTCTTCTTCAAGCTGTCTGATTTTTTTCTGATATACTCTGCTGGACTCTTCTCTAAGACTTGCGTCAACGCTGCGTTTTCTTTCGTCACTAAGCTGCTGCCTTAACTCTGAATTTTCACGAGTAAGCAGTTCGATTTTTTCATTTTTAGTCAGGTTGCTTTCGTTTTTGTCCTGTAATTCAGATATTCTTGCATCAGAAGTGAACTTAATACTGCCAAAGCTGTAAACAGCTCTCTTAGGAAGAACCTGAACTTCTTTTTTTAATGTTTCGTGATAATTTTCTATTGTATCGCAGTATGATTTGTAATTTTGCTGATGAACAATATTTCCGTGATGAATTATAATAATTTCACCGTAATCAAGGTTTATATCAAGTTCGTGTTTAAGCTTTTCAAAATACTTTTCCTTAACAGTAACCACAACGCCAAAACCAGCCAGTTTGTCAGCAAGTGTTGCAGTATCAACTGACGGAAGTTTCGTTTTAACTGCCGTCTGCGCTTCGGTGGTATCATTTTTTTCTTTTTTTGATTTGTTTGTTTTATCAGTATGAACACTTTTAGGCGACTTGCATTTATTTTCAACCTTTGACATATCTATCTGCATTTTTGACACAGCAGGTTTGTTCATATCGAGATTAAAGCTGAAACTTCTGGTAACTGAATAGGCAGAATTAAATTCGGCAAGAGACTTTAAATCGGGGAGATCAGGCTTGGGTTCATCTTCATAGCCTGATTCAGCCACAATTACAATCGGCAAATCAAATTTCTCATCTTTGATAACGCTGAACAGGTATTCAAGATTGGAATTGGATTCAATATCAGTAACTTTACCGTCAATGGGGTATTTATATTTCAGACCTACATTATTGTTTGCAATCAGAGCCTTTACAACAGCCGGACGGAAAACCTCGCAGTTTTCAGTAGTGTCAGCCGGTTCGGAGCAAATAGTTCTTACACCGATTTCAACGCAGTCCTTATGCAGACGGTAGGAAATTTCAGTGGTAAAAGTTCTGCCCTGAACAGGTTTTCTTTCTGTTGGAGAGCCGAGGTTGGCGCCCGGGTCAATTTCAGTTATTCTGAAAGACCATATACCTTTTTTCTGAACATAAACCACATCAATCTGAAACCCCAGATCAAGACTGAATGAATGGAGTTTATCCATATCGAAATTTTTATAGTCATCCGGCAAAGGCATGGAAAACTCTTCAGGCAGATTTTCATACCCTTTCATTCTGTAATTTAGCCACTTGAAAGTTTCAAGAATGCATATAACAAATGTATCAGCAGTACTGCACTTTGCATTTGAAAAAGCGTGAAACTGATATGTAGGATAGCTTTTAAGCTGTTTTATTGCTGTGGCCTGGTATATTTTGCTTTCATCGGGCATTTTGAAATTCCTTTCAGATTATATATATTTATAAAACAGATTATACCATAATTACTCCGGTATGTCAAATTTTGCGAATTTTCCAGTCAATAGATATTCACTATAATTCGCATTATTTTATCAGGTCTTCAGCCGATTCCACCATCATATACATTATCCTGTTTTCCATTGCACTGGTCAGATAAAGCCTTGCAAAAAGCAGTCCTTTTTTCCTGTCAGGGGAGAGTTTTTCAGCGTCGGCAAGACGGTAAAATTCCTCCACATATTTCTGTGTATCTTCCTCGTTGTACACAGCGTTCACAAACTCCCTGAACAGGTCGAAATGATTGTCAAGGGTGTTGTCAAAAGCAATTTCCATAACCGGATTTTCCTCAACAAAATCGCCGAAATAGGGAATATCATTAAAGAACCAGCTCTTGAACCCATAATATTTCAGAATCGTCCGTTTCATCTGCATTGGGATAGGCTCGTTGGGCTGACAGTTTTCGTGATACCACTCGCTGAGGTTGGAGAGATTGGCAAAGCAGTAGTCAGAAAAGCCGATATCCACTTCCTGGTCGTCAGAATAATGCCGCTGTAACTGTTCATACAGTTCAAGATAAGACTGATATGTATCAAAATTCTTGCCGTTGTCGTCGTAAATCTTGTACTCCTTATACTTGAAAACGTCCTTGATATTAGGCGTGTAGTCTGCCCTTTCAAGCATCATTTTGTGCTTGCGGCTGATTACTGCGCTGTAAACATAAGGTTTGACAGATTTCAGCTGTTCATTGGAGTTCACCAGCCGGACAAGCTCTCCTACATTGTTGAGATAGAGGTTGTTCTTGTAGCCGTACTTGTAAATAAATCCGTGTTCAAGGGACATTTTGTAAAGGTTAGCCTGTTCTTCAAGGTCAGCCTTTTCAGCAGGACTTTTCTTTATGGACTTTACAAGATTTTCAAGTCGGTTTCTGTATACTGGCAATCCCTGCAGATATGCCATAAGCTCATCTACTTTGTCTTTAATGTCCAGCCAGCAGAGAATCATCTGCTCTTTGTCAGTAATGTTTTCAAAAAGCAGAATTCTGTCATTTACAGCCATGCTGTAAAGCCGGAACATTCCCTCGTCTTTGTAAAAATCAGTCTGTTTGCAGATGTCGATAAGAATAATATCTGGTATCTCACTGTCAATGCCGTGACTTTTCAGCAGACTGTAAAATTCGTTTTTGTAATCACAGGCTTTTTGATACGCCTCGTCAAATGTAAGTCCTATGGCTTTAAGACGCTTTTTTGTGGGGACGTAATTGTCAGCCGCCTCTTTTATAAATTTGTATATTTCATAATCTTCGTCGTATTCCACAGTTCCACCTCCGTTTTTTTTATGATATCATATTTTTTCTGATATGTAAACCAAAACAGTTACTTTATTTTAGTTTTGATTGAGAATTATTTTTATATATTATAAAGTTAAGAAAATAATTTACCAAAAGATACACTGAAATATCAGTCACTGAATAAATCCAGCGAATAATTAAGGCGTCATGCATTTTTAAGAGCATGACGCCTGTGTATATATTAGGCAACACCGCACAATTAACGGCTGACGCCTTTGCCGCACATATGCTTGCAGATTTTCCGTCATATCACACAAAAATCTTTTGACATACGCCAGTATGCCTGCAAGATTTTTATGCAATCCGACAGAAAATCTGACTGCGCATCTGCACGACAATAATTATGCGGTATTGCCTTTACAAATTAACAAGAAACTGATTCAGACCGACAAGGTCAGCAACGGTTATTTCACCGTCTCCATTAAAGTCACTGTTTTCTTTATTCGGAGGAATGGTGTTTGTCAGGAGATACTTTCTGAAAAGTGATGAATCAAATACATTTACTTTTTTATCTTTGTTTACATCGCCTATGAGCACACCATTGCCGGGGTCTGACGGTCTGGTAGGTACTACAGACGGAGTTCCGTCATAATATTCGCCAAGGCTTATACCATTGACGCCCACTGAATATACATGGTCAAGACTGATAAACTGTCCTTGTTCGTCCTGCCACAGAGCCGGTTCGACAAATGCGTATTTGTCCTCGTCCCATTCAGTCCAGTTAGTGCCGCCCTTGATAAGTCCGCCGGTATCGCTGGAATTTTCATTGAAGCACCAGAATGTGTGATGTATGCGGTTTTCAATCATAAGGTCACGCAGCGCTGTCATCCACTTAACGTTTCTGCCGTCCGGATCATGTTCTTCATCGATAAAGCCGCCCCATTCGCCCATAAGCAGGGGAGCAATCTTTTCATCCAGAAGATAGAACCAGTTGTCATACCAGCAGTCTTCCATAAGGGAGTTCTGGTCAAAGCCGTCATAGAACCATGTCTGGTCATAAACCAGCGGACCGTAGTCATGAGGGGAATAAACAAGCTGACTCTGGTATTCACCCAGGTCTACCGGAAATTCCTTTGCGCCACGGAAGTTTCCGCCCCACCATGTTCCGTGATAATTGCTGTATGGATAAGGAGGCTTGGCGTAATCAAGACCTACTGTATCCCAGTCGGCGCCCTCCTCAAACTTAGGATAAACCTCGATTCCCTCAACCATAATAAGCAGATTCGGATTGGCATCTAAAACGGCAGCTGCACCACGTTCAGCAGCATATCGCCAGTTGTTTTCGTCTGTAGAGCCGTCCCACTTTGCAAACGTACCCTCGTCCTTTTTGCCATGAGGTTCGTTTTTAAGGTCTATTGCGATAATTGTATCATCATCCTTATAATAATCAGCAAACCAGTTAAGCGCTTCAAGCCAGTCCTCAGTACTGAATTTGTCGGTATACCAAACAGGATACTGGTGACCTGCCGAGGCGGTTTCAGCACTGTGAATGTCCATCATAATCTTGATACCGTTTTCCCTGCACCATTTTACAGCCAGATTCCATATATCAAAGCTGTACATAGGGTCGCCGCCCTCTGTACCGTTAACGGAAAGCTCCGGATTTGTGTAGGTATTTACCTTGCACATAGGGTCGGGGTCGCCGTTTTTCCAGCCAAGAATTAGTTCTGTAGACATAGGAACTCTCAGCAGGTTAAAGCCGTGGTCAGCAATCTGATTCAGTGCCTCATGCATATTCAGGCTCCATACACCGTCGAAAACCTGACTGCCGGTATTGTAACCAAACCAGTTGCAGCCGGTAAGCCAGACAGGGTTTCCGTCCATATCAACAATTTCAGCATTTTCATTTACATGAAGCCAGTCGTCATGGTATTCATCAGGTTCAGCTGATGTAGTGACAGGCAATGAAGACGCCGCTGTAAAAGCAGTGCACACAGCGGCAATAATTGATGCTGTCCTTTTGATAAATCTTTTCATGTTTCCACTCCTTATTAAAAATAATTGTTTTCCCCTGTAAAAATCCGCCTGAAATACCGGCAGATTTACTCTCTCTCATTATAATAGCATTTTATTCCGGATATGTCAATCTTCATGTTTGTGGTTTTTTAAAAAACTTTTACTCTTTTGGTAATTGCACGGCGTTTTCACTGATATTTCGGTATGGGTAAACAATAGAGCATAGCCGTTGATGACTATGCCCTTTGATTTGTTTTCAGTTTCAGATTGTCATTATTCTGCCTTTTCAAATACCAGTTCAACGCCGTCGGATTCCATAGTGAGTTTATCGTCCTTGATGGTATATTTAATTTCTTCGTCGTCAGCAGTGATAACGCCGTCTTCCCATTCAACCTTTTCTGTATCCTCGTCACCCATTACAAGCTGTCCTGTACCGTTATCCTTGAGTTCGAGATACATTTCCGGTAATTCCATATCCATTTCCTTGTACATTTCTTCTATATCCTTAACGGTCATGGTTTCTCCGTCTTGTGTCATGGAGTAAAGGTCATAACGACCAGCGTCACTGCTTCCGCAGCCAGTAAGTGTGAGGGACGCAGTAAGTGCCATTGCACATAAAGCTGATAAGAATTTGCATTTTTTCATAATTTGATTTCCTCCGAATTAAAAATAATTTATTCATGAACCAGTATAAAACAATAATGTCATATACATTATCATATTTAGAAAATGTTTATTTGTTGCCTGACTTAAATTAGAATATTTCTCATTATGCAAATACATTCTTTATACTTTGTAAAAAGATAAAATTATAGCTTTATTATACTATATTTTCAGGGAAAAATCAATCCCCAAAAAAGAAGATAAGGTGTTTTTTTTCATATTTGTCTGAAAAACAGAAACTTAAATAGTTAAAATGTACAAATAAGCAAAACTGAAATTATTTGATTATATGAAAAGAATTAATGTTGAATGGCTTTAAGCGAAATCTCTTGATTTGCAGAGCGGATTATGGTATTGTAATATTACAAACAGTCATTTTACCAGCAGATAAGCTAAAGGATATAAAGTATATGACAAATGTAAATATAAAGGAGGTAAATATATTATGTTCTATACAGTAACCTTCAACCCGGCGATTGACTATGTGGTTCATATGGGAGAAGTGCGGCTCGGGGCGACTAACCGTTCCGAAAGTGAAGAAATGTATTTTGGAGGAAAGGGAATAAATGTATCAATTGTGTTAAGGGAACTTGGCATTGAATCAAAAGCACTGGGATTTACAGCAGGCTTTACCGGAGAGGCTATTGAAAAGGGGCTTGCTGATATGGGGATAGAAACGGATTTCGTTTGGCTTGAAAAGGGAAATTCCAGAATAAATGTTAAGATAAAATCTGCGGAGGAGACTGAGCTGAATGGTCAGGGACCGGATATAGATGATAAAGCAGTGGCGGCTTTGTTTGAAAAGCTTGATGATTTGTCTGACGGCGATACGCTCATATTAGCCGGAAGTATTCCATCCACACTTCCCGCAGATATTTACGAAAGAATACTTGAAAGACTTTCACATAAAAAAGTAAGAACAGTTGTTGACGCTACCAAAGATCTGCTGCTGAACGTGCTTAAATATAAGCCTTTTCTGATAAAGCCTAACAACCATGAACTTGGGGATATGTTTGGTGTTGAGGCTGAAACTGATGAAGATATTGAAAAATATGCAAGAAAACTTCAGGAGATGGGTGCAGTCAATGTGCTGGTTTCAATGGCAGGTGACGGGGCAATGCTTATCGACGAAAGAGGAGTAATGCATCGCTGCGGAGTATGCAAGGGTGAAGTGAAAAATTCCGTAGGTGCAGGAGATTCAATGGTTGCAGGTTTTATGGCTGGAATACAGAACGGAGATTACGAATACGCACTGAAGCTTGGAACAGCCTCAGGCGGAGCAACTGCATTCTCTGACGGACTTGCAGTAAAGGAAAAAATTGCAGAACTGTTTGAAACGTTTTAAGGCAATACCGCACAATTATTGTCGTACAGATGCGCAGTCAGATTTTTCGGCAGATTGCATAAAAATCTCGCAGGCATACTGGTGTATGTCAAGAGATTTTTGTGTGATATAACGGAAAATCTGCAAGCAGATGTGCGGCAAAAGCGATAGTTGCTAATTGTGCGGTGTTGCCTTAACATATGCCATCAGCATAAATATAGCATAAAAATAACAAAAATATAGCATAAATGTGAATTGACTTTGGTAACTTTAGAACATATAATAAATGTATATACAATTTTTTATTAAAAAAGGTAAGGATGAACTGGAGGAATTTTAATGCAAATCAAGAAAAGGCTTTTTTTGCGAATATCGGCTTGTGCTGCGGCTGCTGCCATTCTGACGTCAGCGATACCATTAAAATCATCTGAAAAATTAACAGTGCAGGCAGCAGACAAAGCAACAATATCGAACCCTGTTATCTGGGCGGACGTTCCTGATGAGGACATTATCCGTGTTGGCGATACATACTATATGATCAGCACAACAATGTATTTCAGTCCGGGAGCACCGATCATGAAATCAAAGGATCTGGTTTCGTGGGAAATATGCAATTACGTTTATGACACCTATGCAGACGGTGACAAGCAGAACCTCAGAAACGGCGAAAATGACTATTCCCATGGACAATGGGCGGCAAGCCTGAGATACCATGACGGCAATTTCTATGTGTTCTTTGGCAGCTATGGAACAGGAAAATCCTACATATACAAGACATCTGACATAGAAAACGGAACATGGACCCGCAGTGAGATAAACGGAATGTACCACGATGCTTCAATTTTGGTTGATGACGACGGACGAAATTATCTGGTTTACGGTGCAGGCGGAACTGCAAAAATCAAGGAGTTTAATTCCGACATGACTGGCTTCAAGGACGGCGGTACAGAACAGACTCTGTTTTCAACCGGACTTGACAACCTTGCCGGAGAGGGCTGGCACATTCAGAAAATAAACGGATATTACTACATTTTCGTTATTGCATGGCCGTCAGGCAGCGGACGCATTGAGCTATGTTACCGCAGCAAGGAACTGCTTGGTACATACGAGGGAAAAACGATACTCAATTCGGGAATCGGAACATATGGCAGCGGCGTTGCACAGGGTGGTATTGTAGATACTCCTGACGGCAAATGGTACGGTATGCTTTTCCAGGACCACGGTTCTGTGGGACGAATTCCGGTACTGGTTCCGGTTACATGGGAAAATGACTGGCCGATGATGGGTGTAGACGGAAAAGTTCCTGTAACTCTTGAAGTTGACGGAGGATATGCGGGCACTTCACTTGCAAAAGACGATGATTTCACATACAGTTCAAATGACCTTGCCCTTGAATGGCAGTGGAACCACAATCCTGATAATACTGCATGGTCTGTTACAGAACGTCCGGGCTATCTTCGTCTGAAAAACAATACACTCGCAACCAATCTGCTTGACGCCCGTAATACCCTTACACAGCGTACTGAAGGACCGTCATGCAGCAGTGTTATAAAACTTGATGCTTCCGGAATGAAAGTCGGAGATTACGCAGGTCTTTCAGCATTCCAGTTCAAATACGGCAATGTGGGCGTTTATGTGGCTGATGACGGAACAAAGAAAATCTACATGGCAAATAACGGCGGATATTCCAACAGTGCAAAGGTCAGTGACAGCTATAACAAAATAGTTGAACAGACGGATTTAAAGGGAAATGAAATTTATCTTAAAGTTGACTTTCTTTTCAATACAGTGGATTCTTCCGGAAGCAGTTCCTACAATATTGACAAGGCTAATTTCTATTATTCCTATGACGGTACAAACTGGACTAAAATCGGTGAAGAACTTAGCATGGTTTACAGTCTGACTTTATTCACAGGCTATCGCAGCGGCATTTACAGCTATGCTACAAAAACTACAGGCGGATATGCAGATATTGACTATTTTGATTATGAACGTGCGGAATGGAACACAGCAACAGTAATTGAGCCGAATGAATATGGCTGGTATTTTGTTGACGGATTTGAGGGAGAAACCTGTTCGTGGCAGGGGAGAGGTGCCGCAGATATTCAGACCAGCGGAAGAACAGCTTTTGTAGGCAGTGAGTCACTTCTTGTCCAGAACAGAACGGCAGCATGGAACGGCGCATACAAGACGCTTAATCCAAGAGCATTCGTTCCCGGAAATGAATACAGTTTCAGCGCAAATGTGACATATTTTGACGGAGCGGCAACAGATAAGTTCTGTCTGAAGCTTCAGTATACCGATGCAAACGGTGATACTCAGTATTCTACAGTTGCTGAGGGAACAGCCATCAGGGGCGAATGGGTTCAGCTTGCCAACAAAAATTACCTTATCCCTGCTGATGCATCAAATATGCAGCTTTATGTTGAAACTTCGGAAACAACCAATAATTTTTACATTGATGAGGTTATCGGCGCAGTCGGCGGAACAGGGATACTCGGTGCAGGAGAGGCAAAGGATATTATTCCGGGAAATGTAAACTTTGACGGTGTAATAAATGTTTTTGACCTTTGTATGGCAAAAAAAGGTGTGTTAAATGGATTTGACAGCAAAACAGAGGAAATTGCTGCTGATGTAAATCAGGACGAAACTGCTGATATTACAGACATTCAGCTGATTCAGGATTTCCTTCTTAAGAAAATCACAGAATTTCCTGTTGCGGAAAAGCCGGTTGAAACAATAATTACTATGGAAGAGTATACCGCACAGGTGAGTGCAAAGATGCTTGAAAAAGAGCCGGCAGAGGAACGTGAAGAGAAAGCCGGAGTAACTTACGGAACAGTTACAAAGGTAAGCTATTATTCCACAACCTGCAAAAGACAGCGCAACTTTAATATTCTCCTTCCAGCAAATTATTCTGAAAGCAAGGAATATCCAGTGCTTTATGCAATGCACGGCTACTGGCAATCAGAAGATACTCTGATTGATGAAAGCGACGAGAGTATGCGTCTGCGCCAAATTATCGGAAACGCTATTGCATCCGGAGAAGCAAAAGACATGATAGTTGTGTTCCCGTACATTTATGCGAGTGAAACACAGGAAGCGTGCAGCGGAATGGATGACGCAAATAATGCAGCCTATGACAACTTTATCAATGAACTGACTAACGATTTAATGCCATATATTGAGTTGCATTATTCAGTAAAAACAGGCAAAGACAACACGGCTATTATGGGATTCTCCATGGGCGGACGTGAATCGCTTTATATTTCAATGAAACGTCCTGACCTGTTTGGTTATGTAGGCGCAGTTTGTCCCGCGCCGGGCGTATCTCCCGGACTGATTTCAGAATCTGACTTTAAATATACCGGTGAATCACCGTATCTGCTGCTTCTGACAGCCGGTTCAAATGATACAGTTGTTTATTCCACACCGTCCGGATATAATGATATTCTTAATAATAATGGAGTTCCTCATATCTGGCACTATGTTGACGGCGGTTATCACGGAGGCAATTGTATTCGTGCGCATATGTATAATTTTGTAAGAGCTGCTTTCAAGGCAACTGACTGATTATATTATTAAAAAATCCTTTGGGAAAAAATCAAAGAAACAGCTGTATTATTGACTTTTGATGAATACGGCTGTTTTCTTAAAGTTACGGAGTGAAATAATATGAAATTAAGAAAAATTGCATCAGCAATTCTTGCAGTATGTCTTTTTATATGCAGCGGTTTTGCCGGTGATTTTAATAACGCGAATGTTTCGGCAGCTGCAAATAAAGCCCGTGTTTCAGTTCATGACCCGTCGATATTTAAAGACAGTGACGGAACCTACTATGTGTTTGGCTCTCACATAGAGGCGGCAAAAACAAACGATCTGCAGAACTGGACACGTTTTACAAACGGCTACACAGTCACAGGTAATGCCCTGTTCAGTGATCTGTCCTCAAACCTTGCCAAAGCCTTTGCATGGTCTGGAGAAAATCTTGAGGATTGTGAGGGCGGTTTTGCAGTCTGGGCGCCGGACGTAATATATAATCCGGACTATGTGAATACAGACGGTACAAGGGGCGCATACCTGATGTACTTCTGCACTTCGTCAACCTATATGCGTTCGGTAATCGGCTTTGCGGTTTCGCAGAAGGCAGAAGGACCGTATACTTTTGTGGACACGCTGATTTACTCCGGTTTTACCGAAAATGACAGCTATGCCACAAGCTCCACTAAAAATGTCAACCGCAAGTATACTTCAACCAATATTGATGAACTTATCGAAGCCGGAGAGGTAACATACAATTCCAGTTGGTTCAGCAACTCAAATTACAATAACTACCTTTACCCCAATGCCATTGACCCGACTATTTACTACGATACTGACGGAACAATGTATATGTGCTACGGTTCATGGTCGGGAGGAATTTTTACTCTTGAAATTGACCCGGCAACCGGAAAATGCATTCACCCTGAAACAGGAACAACTTCTGACGGCAGAATGGTTGACAGCTATTTCGGTACTAAAATTTCCGGCGGATATTTCAAATCCGGTGAAGGACCTTTCATGGAGTACAATCCCGATACAGGGTACTATTATCTCTGGGTGACTTATGGCGGACTTACTGCCGAGGGCGGATATAACATGAGGGTTTTCCGTTCAAAAAATCCGGATGGTCCGTTCTATGATGCGGCAGGAAATCCGGCTGTACTTGGCACGTCTACAGACCTTGACAGCGTAGGACTTAAAGTCATGGGCAATTATAAATTCAGTTCTTTAAACACTGCTTACATGGCTTGCGGACATAATTCTGTACTGCGTGATGATGACGGAAAATGGTATCTTTTCTATCATGCACGTTTCAATAATGGTACTGAATATCATGAGGTCAGAGTACATTCCATGTACTTCAATGAAGATGGCTGGCCTGTTGTTGCTCCATATGAGTACAGCGGTGATGTGATAGCTGAATACGGCTATGAAACAGCCGATATTGCCGGTACTTATGAGTATATCAACCACGGAAATGATACCTCATCTGAAATACACAATTACAGCTCCATTACTCTCAATGCGGACGGTACTGTAAGCGGAGCAGTCAGCGGAACATGGTCGCAGACAGAGGACAGTTCAGCTGCGGTGATTACTCTTGGCGATCAGAAATACAGCGGATATTTTCTTGCGGCACAGGACGAGAATGGTCAGAAGGTAATGTCCTTTACGGCTGTGGGAAGTAATAATCAGACTGTGTGGGGCGCTGAAACAACTGCATATACCGGTACTGAAAGAGTACCTCTTATTGACTATACAAATACCGAAAGCAAGCTGGTTTACAATGCTGATACAGCGTCAGGTACAGGCGAAACTGTCAGACTTTGCGATACTGATTTGCTTAGCGGAGTTTCTTACTACATTACAAATGTTTTCAGCAAGAAGTCACTTGACCTTGAAAATGGAAATACTGCTGACGGCACAAACATTCAGCAGTGGACTAAAACAGGTGGCAGTCATCAGGAATGGCGTATTATTGCTGAAAAGGACGGTTATTGCAGAATCGTTTCCCTTGCCGATGAATCAAAGTGCATTTCAGTTTCCGAAAGCTCCTCAGCAGACGGTGTGAACATTGAACTGCAAGCCTACAGCGGAGCAGACAATCAGTTGTGGAGACTTAAAAAGAATGGTGCAAGCTATGGTATTGTTTCAAAGTGTTCCGGAGATACGGCAGGTCTGGACGTGTATGACTGGTCGGAGGAAAACGGCGGTAATATAAACCAGTGGAATTACTGGGGAGGGGACTGCCAGCTGTGGGAAATTGAGCCGGTTCACCCAATGGTCAACAGCGGAAAATACACGGTCAGAAACCTAAACAGCGGATTGTTTATTTCTGAAAGTGACGGAAATGCTGTACAAAGCGCTGAAATGACATGGACATTCACACGGCTTGACGACGGTAAATATACAGTTCAGTCGGCAGACGGCAGAGCGCTGACAGTTGAAAACGGTTCCGCTGATAACGGTGCAAATATCATACTTGCAGATTACAGCGGAAATGATTCGCAGAAATTCACACTCCAGTGCAATAAGGACGGTTCATATACACTTCTGAGTGTTGTATCAGACGGAAAATCCTGTGCTGACGTTTATGAAGTAAGTACTGATGACGGTGCGAATATATGTCAGTGGGAATACTGGGGCGGCAATGGTCAGAAATTTGTGCTTGAACCTGCGCCGGAGGAAAAAACAATAAAAGGAGATGTAAATGCAGACGGAGAATTTAATGTTTCAGACGTTGTTATGATGCAGAAATTTCTTCTTGGAATTGGTTCACTGAATAACTGGAAAGCAGGAAATTTTGTTGATGATGATGTAATTAATGTGTTTGATATGGTACTAATGAAACGATTACTCATAAATTTCCTTTAAACCCAAAGCTTATCGAAAAAAATATAAGCCTCCGTATTTTATGCGGAAGCTCAGATTGTTGAAAAAGTCCGGCGAAAGCCGGGCTTTTTTGATATTTTAGGGATAATAGAACATGGTTGGGAGAGCATTAATATCCCATGTTTTTAATATGTTGCAGCAATCTTTTTTTCCTGTATAAAATGGTTATATGATTGCACCCATATCGGGTAAAAGTTCCCTGTACTCCTCAATCAGAAACATCGCATTTCTGAAGTCACATTCCTTAAAACAGCCGGTATATTCCGTATATTTTTCACAAGCCTCCAGAAAAAATACCTTGCACCCGCTGAAATCACAGTCAACAAATTTTGTGTCAGCCGGAATCTCAAAGGGCAGGGAAGTACCGCTGAAATCTACGTCACTGATAACCCCGTTTCGCACGGCGTTCATGGCTCGGATAACATTTTCAGTCAGACGGAAAGTGTCAAATCTCCGTGACATATCAAGGAGCCTGTCAAGGAATGTTGTGATACCGCCGGAATCTTCGTTCTGATAGTCACCGGCAATCTCACCGATAAGACGGTAAATCTCGTCTTCCTCTTCATCAAACCACACAAAGCCCAAATCATACTTATTAAACGCCTTTTCCTGTTCGTCTGCGTAGCTGTTTTTGTATGCGACTACAAAAGCCTCGATAAGATTTAAAATGTGCCTTGCCGCAAAGTAGTCACGGAAATACTGGTGAGTGAAACGCAGCTTATGAGGAGAAGAATTATCAGTTGTAAGAAAGCAGATATTGTCAACGATAAACTCAGTAAAATCGGTCTTTTCACGGATTTCAGACAGCTCAGACTTGCGGTATTTCTGCGGCGCAATGTAATTCTGATAAACACGTTCATCCATGATAAATGTGTCATACGCCTTGTCCACAGCCTCTGACAAAGCGGCTCTGTCAATTTCAAAACCATGGCAGTCAAGCATTGCTTTTGCCGCAAATGGCAGAGCATAACGCAATATGAATTCCATAGACTTTTTGTCAATATCGGACATTCCGGAAAAACTTGTTTCATAGTTTTTGACGTAGTAATCAAGAATTTCCCCACGGGTATTGAGTTCACTTTCAAAGCTGTTATTATTTCGGCCTTGCAGGTAAATATTCAGAAACAGGGGAGATTTAAAAAGTTCTGTTAATCGGTTGTTTTGCAGGATTTTATCATAATCAGTGAGTTCGGACAAAGCATTGTTACGGGCATCTTCCGGTATTCCCAACACTTCAACAGTCTGAAATCCTCTGAATAAATCATACTGCGGAACAGTTCTTCCGCTTACGATAAGCCGCACATTTTTCCAGTCTGCACATATTCTTTCCAGTTCATTTACAAGGGTTCCCTGCAATGATGAGGACATTTCATTTAAGCCGTCCAGCAGTAGAGTGTATTGCGGAGTGAGGTCAATATTGTTTATTTTCAGAAGTTGTAAAAGCTCCGTCAGCTGTTTTAAAATTGTTTCCTCACCCTCACAGGCAGCGGCGGATTCGTAGGTCTGATATTCATACTGATAATGATATTTCAGCAGAATGTTGACCAGAATATTACAGCTTTCCGGCATGAAATTTTCGTGTACCTCGTACTTGTACTGATTCATCGGAAAGTAAAAATACACAGTTTCATCGTCTGAATTTTCCACTAAATTAAGCATAAAAGTTGTTTTTCCGATACCGCCCTGACCGTAGAGAAAAATGTTTTTTCCGACGGGAAGTACGGATATTTTTTTGCCCTCACAGCAGAATTCAATAGGATACTGAGTACTTTGAAATATAGAGTGTTCCGGACGTTTTGCGTTAACTTTCAGATTCGTTTCAATCTTTACCGGCATTTCAAGGTCAAGGGCAGATTTTAAAAACGAATAATCTCTGTTTACTGCGGGTATTGCGTTGTCCTCGATACGAATAACGCTGAATTTAAGCCTGTCCGGCAAGGGTAGCAACTGACAGTTTCCACACTCTGCCGGAAAGCGGAATACATGATAAAAAAGTCCCAGCAGAAGTGCCTCAATGCATATTTTTTTCGGGTGAGCAAAGTTTCCGAAAAGACGCTCTTTGGGAATGTAATTACTGTCATACAAAATATTTGTAATACTGTTATCATGTCTGATAATTTCAAGCAGAGTGTATACAAGCTGTTCATACCTTGACTTGTCAAGTACTTCATTGCAGAATTTTTTCATCTGAATAAGATAAAATCCGTAGTTTTTCAGACTGCCAATACTGTTTTCAAACCGGCTGAAAATAAATTTATCATAGGGGAAATTTTTCCCGTTTGGTAGAAACCTGCCTATAAGCTTGTCGATTTTATGATATGACTCCGGCTTGTTTTCCTCATCATTGAATTTTTTTAGGATATTCCATTCCTTTGATTTTTCCGTACCCTCTCCGTTTTCAATTATTTCAATCAGTTTCACTAAAAGTTTTCCGTTTCCTGTCAGACCTTTTCCCGTGATTTTACACTGAATAATCAAAGAAAGCAGGACATTAAGCGTCAGCCTTGTAACTGCCATTTCTATACACCTCTTCTGAAAAAGTCCACTGGGGATATTTATCTTGATTTTTGGGACAAATCTGATAATGACCTGTGGTAGAATATATCTGAGAAAAAAGATTAATTTATTTTAGCACAGACTTTTTCAGAAGTCAAGATGCAGCAATTATTAAGACAATACCACACAATTATTGGCTTACGCCTTTGCCGTTATATGACAAAAGCTATATTGCTGAGGACAGGGTTGTTATGAAAGTGGAACAGAAAAACAAAAGCCGGAAACATAACCTGTGATATGGCATATTGAACAGAAACCGGATCAAAAAATATATAAGAAGCGGAACTTTACAGGTTTAAAGACAAAGAATTAGCCTGATTATGTAAAAGATTTCTTGTCTGGAAATAAA
This sequence comes from Oscillospiraceae bacterium, assembly GCA_022788225.1. Classification (GTDB taxonomy): domain Bacteria; phylum Bacillota; class Clostridia; order Oscillospirales; family Ruminococcaceae; genus Porcipelethomonas. Next base: position 24,769 of record JALEVO010000146.1, read on the forward strand.
CACTTGATAATGGACAGGCATGGTTACAGAATAAGAGTTTGCTCTTAATAACAGGGATTGTTGTTATGGCGGTAGACATTGATTTTTCAGGGTGAGTGTGTTATAATGAACTATATAGTTTATCGGAAAATAGATGTGCGAATACGTTTATGCGAACACGCTCTAATTAATCAGAGGATATATTAATGAACAGACATAAATTAATAAATGAATTCAGAAATATAGGTATAGCTGAGGGAATGGAACTTGAAGTACATAGTTCACTTAGCAGCTTTGGATATGTGGAAGGCGGTGCTGAAACTGTCATTGAAGCATTAATGGAATGTGTTGGAAAAAGCGGAAGTATTTTTATGCCGGCTTTAAGACTTGGTTCACCGATGGAACTAACAGAAGACGACAGGAATATGGGACTTACTGTTAAAATCAAGGTTCTGCCTGAAAATGCTCTGAGAACTGATATGGGTATAATTGCGGATACATTCCGGCAGAGGTCGGACGTAATTACTGGTAAAGGAATTATAAGGACTTCCGGATGGGGAGTTCATGCACAAGAGGCTGCCAAAGGCGGTCTTGACTATATTATACATAATGGTGGAAAGGCGCTGCTGCTTGGTGTTGATATTTATAAATTAACTGCAATGCATTATGTGGAAGATATTCTTCCAAAGGAAATAAGTGATATATTTGCTCCAAGTGAAGAAGTATCAAAAAAATATCCGCCTGATGAATGGTTTATTGAAGCGGGTGAACCTCCGGTAAAGCCATGGTATACAATACAGGATATGGCTTATAAGAAAGGATTGATTAAGGACGGATATATCGGGAAATGCAGGTTTATGTTTTTTGATATATGGGACGTTGTTAGCTTATACAGAAAAGAACTGGAAAATGATCCTTTCAGACTCTATGGATTAAAATGATCAATTTCATTCTGAATAATCTGTGGGTTAAAGCCGGTAAAAGTCTGCTTTTTTGTTTTGGGATCACGGAATAGATATCCGTTATTTATATGTATGATGTCATGTAAGGAGTTGAATAACAGATGCCCTTCAGAATAATAAGAAATGATATAACCAAGGTCGAGGCTGACGCAGTAGTTAACGCTGCAAACTGCTCCTTGCTCGGCGGGGGAGGAGTTGACGGAGCAATACACCGTGCGGCAGGACCTGAACTTCTTGAAGAATGCCGTACTCTCGGCGGCTGCGAAACCGGTCAGGCTAAAATAACAAAGGGGTATAATATGCCTTGCAGGTACATTATACATACAGTCGGTCCCGTTTGGCAGGGCGGCGGCAGCGGCGAAAAAGAACTGCTTTACTCATGTTATGAAAAGTCATTGCAGCTTGCAAAAGAGTATGGGTGTGAGTCGGTTGCTTTTCCGCTTATTTCATCGGGAGTTTACGGCTATCCTAAGGACAAGGCTTTGCAGGTCGCAGTATCGGCAATAACTGATTTTATGGCAGAAAATGATATGGACATTACCATGGTAGTGTTCGATAAAAATGCCGTTTCGGTTAGCGAAAAGCTTCTTGAGAATGTACGCAAATATATTGATGACAATTATGTCGAGGAACATTCTGATAATGCAGTCAGAAGTACTTTCGTAGCAGCATTTTCCAAAAGCTATGAAAAAATGCCTGAAGATGTCTGCTGTGCACCTGCTTCTTTTAGCTTTGACAAACTGGACGAATCTTTTTCACAGGCTCTTTTGCGTTTGATAGACGAAAAGGGAATGACCGATGTTCAGGTGTACAAAAAGGCAAACATAGACCGCAGACTGTTTTCAAAGATACGCAGCGATGTGAACTATAAACCGAAAAAGCAAACGGCGGTAGCATTTGCAATTGCTCTCGAACTTGACATTCCGGAAACACAGGACTTGCTTGAAAAGGCTGGATATACTCTGTCAAACAGCATAAAATTTGATGTTATAATAAAATATTTTATTGAAAACAGGAATTACAATATTTACGAAATAAACGAAACACTTTTTTCTTTTGACCAGAGTCTGATAGGCGTATAAATTGTCGCCTGAAATGCGACCAGTTAACCCTTCGTATGATGTATCATAAAGGTACAATAAAACATACGGAGGGATTTTTCTTATGAAAAAGAATTTTACGGAGATAGTTTTTATACTTGACGAAAGCGGATCAATGGCTGACTTAAAGAGTGATACCATAGGCGGATTCAACAGCCTTATTGAAAAACAGAAGACCGAAGATGGCGAAGCTGTTGTATCAACTGTACTGTTCAGTAATGCAAGCCGTTTTCTGCATGACAGAGTACCTCTTGAACGTATAGCCAGAATGACAGACAAGGATTACTGCCCGGGTGGCTGTACGGCTCTTCTGGACGCAGTAGGGGAGGCGGTTAAGCATATCGGAAATATTCACAAATATGCCCGTCCGGAAGATGTGCCTGAACATACTCTGTTTGTTATAACCACAGACGGTATGGAAAATGCCAGCAGACATTATACTGCCGGCAAGGTTAAGCAGATGATAAAAAGACAGCAGGAAAAGTATGGCTGGGAGTTTGTTTTCCTGGGAGCAAATATTGATTCTGTGGAAACAGCTGAAAGTATCGGTATAGCACCTGCAGCTGCTGTAGACTATTGCTGCGATTCCGCCGGATGTGCTGTACAGTATGCTGCAATGAGTAATGCTGTATCAAGTGTAAGAATGGGAAAAAGGCTGTCTGAATCCACTGAATGGAGAAAAAATATTGACACAGATTACAAAAGACGAAAAAGATAAAATGTGAATTACAATTTCTTCAGATATAGGTTCAAAGTTTTACTTCGGCAAAACCAAACTTCTTGATGTTGCAGAGGTGGCTGCCGGAAAACAATATGTAACCTGTAAAGCCTTTGATAAAATGGGTTCATCATATTCGGGAGGTTTACACAAAGTCTGGAATAGAGTCCGTATCTTAAAAATGATATATTATATTCAGAGCCGTACTGCAAAGCTGTTTTCGCTTTGTGGAGCGGCTTTTTTATTCTGCTGCTCCGCACAGCATTTTTACTTCTGAATTTTTCTATGTAATCAGGTCAGCAAGCATTATTCCTTTTGTAAATCCTGCAGACAGGAAGAAAAGTAAAAATCCGCTTTTGCCTTGAAACCTTAGGAAGAAAAACGCAGGAATAATCTGCGTATTGCAAGTTTTTGTGACGACAGATTCCAGCTTCAGAGCAAGCATAAATTTCAACAGTTAAATTGGGAAGCAAATTAAATTAAATCTGATTTTTCATAAACTTAACATAAAGTGGATAGCGGATTTTACACATATATTTTTAAAATTAAATAAATGTATCTCTAAAGAGTAAACTCAAGGAAAAAATCTTATGTTATTGATACCAATGTGCTTATTCAGTTACCATATGCCATTGAATGTTTCAAAAGGAGGATCCGGTATGAAGAAATCTTTTTTTGCACGATTGTTTACCACTATGTTTCTTTCTTCATTTATTCTGTGCGGATGCAGTACCGCAGAAAACGGTAACTCTGCTGATGAACGTTACAGCGGAAATTTCAATGGGGAAACAATAAAAATTCTTTCGGGTTCTGAAAACAAGGAACTTTCTGACATTCTTGATGAGTGTGCAGATGAAACCGGCGTTACTATCGAAATGACCTATCAGGGTTCTGTGGATATTATGCATACACTTCAATCCGGAGCAGAAGAATACGATGCTGTGTGGCCGGCATCAAGCCTGTGGATATCATTGGGTGATACTGCACATAAGGTGAAATATAATACATCTGTCTATACTACACCAGTGGTGTTTGGCATTCGCAGATCACTTGCACAACAGCTTGGATTTGTTGGCACAGAAGTTTCGGTCGGTGACATTTCAGATGCGATACAGACCGGTCAGCTGTCTTTCTGCATGACAAGTGCTACACAGTCCAATTCCGGAGCCAGCGCTTACATCGGATTTCTGTATGCGCTGCTTGGAAAAACGGATGCGTTAACAGAAAGCGATCTGGAAAGCGAGAGCCTGAAACGTGATATCTCCCGGCTGCTTTCGGGAATTGACCGCAGCTCCGGCAGTTCAGACTGGCTCAAGGATATGTTTCTTGCCGGAAACTTTGATGCTATGGTCAACTATGAGTGCCTGATAATTGACGCAAATCAGTAACTTGTTTCTCAGGGCAGGGAACCGCTCTATACTGTTTATCCTTACGATGGTCTGAGCATTGCTGACTCTCCGCTGGGCTATGTGGATCATGGTAACGCAGAAAAACAGGAGGCTTTTCAGGCGGTACAGGAATATCTGCTGTCAGAAGATGTGCAGAATAAAATTCAGAAAACAGGCAGGCGCACCGGATTTGAAGGTGTTTCGGAAGAAAATATGGATATTTTTAATGCAGACTGGGGCATTGACACACAGCGAATCCTCTCGCCCATTACCATGCCATCTGAAGAGGTGCTGAAAAAAGCACTTAATTTATACCAGACGGAATTCCGGAAACCGTCATTAAATGTGTATTGTCTGGATTTTTCCGGCAGTATGACCGGAGAAGGAAATGAACAGCTGGAGAAAGCTATGGCGCAGATTCTCATACAGGAAAATGCAGAGAGAAATATGCTTCAGGCGGACAAGGACGAAGTGAATATTATCATAACATTTTCAGGTGATGTCCGGAATGTATACACAGCCGAAAGCGCAGATGCCGCAAGTCTTGAACGGCTTTATGAACAGGTAAGCAGCGAAGAGCCTGAGGGCGGAACAGATATGTATGCCGCTTTAAAAAAAGGAATGGAAATTCTCTCGGAATATGAAAATCTGAATGACTATACACCTGCAATCATACTTATGAGTGACGGTGAGTCAGTCACTGCGTCACAGCCGGAATTCACCCAATGCTATCAGGAACTGGGTCTGGATATTCCCATATTTTCTATAATGTTCGGAGATGCAGATTCCTCCCAGCTGGACGCACTTGCATCGCTTACCAATGCACGTGTTTTTGACGGACGCACAGATCTCGTTTCTGCATTCCGAAGTGTGAAAGGATATAACTGATTTGGAAAAATATAAAAAAAAGGAACTTTCCGCAAGTTTGCTGTCTGGTTTTCTGACAGGAGGATTATTTCTTGCTCTGCTGTTCCTGTTCCATTGGAATTTCATTGTTGATATGGTTCTGTCAATTGCTGCTTTCTTCGGATTGTCACTGGTTTTAAAGCCAAAGCGAAAAATTGGAAAGATAAGCATTGATATGCTGCCGGAGGGTGAAACAATGAGTCGGCAGCTGGAGGAAGCCCGGAAGGATTTTCACTGCATTGAACAAGCCATGGAGCAGATCCATGAACCGGCAGTAAGACAGGAAACACAGCGGCTGAAAGAGACTGCCCGGAATATTCTTGCGTATCTGGAAAATCATCCCGAAAAAATCAAGTCTGCACGACAATTTATTGATTATTATCAGGAAACTGCATCTTCTTTGCTGAATAAATATATCGAACTGCAGGACACTCAGCTTAGAACAGACGATGTTATTCGACTCCAGAGCAATACGTTAAAGGCAATCGGAACGCTGAATACGGCTTTTGAAGAACAGTTTCAGAAACTCATGCGTAGTGAAATGACAGATATGGAAGCAGAAATCCGCCTTCTTGAGCAGACGGTAAAAATGGAGAATGGAATATGAAAACAAAGCTAATCGGTATTGCTGTCCTGCTTGCAGTTATACTTGCAGGAGGCGGATACTATTTCTATCGAAGTCAGACTACAGTAACAATCCTGAACGGTTATCTCGGCGGTGAAAAAATCGGATTGTTTGAGGATAAAGAAGTACAGGATATCATTCGCAGGGAATATCATCTGGAACTGGATTATTCCCGAGCCGGTTCCATGGATATGGTAACAGCAGATTTCACGGACAGAGACTATTTGTTTCCCTCCAGTCAGACAGCATTGGAATATTACAATGAAGCCCATGGAAAGCCTGCCGCCAGCAAGATAATTTTCAACACGCCCATTGTTCTCTACTCACATAAAATCGTTGCCGATGCGCTTATACAGGAAGGTATCGTCACAGAAACAGACGGCGTGTATTATGCGGATATGCAAAAGCTGGCGGAGTGTATAATGAACAGAACACAATGGAGAGAGCTGGGACTGTCTGAGCTTTACGGCGCTGTAACAGTAGACACAACAGACCCTGTTCGTTCCAATTCCGGAAATATGTTTGCCGCACTTCTGGCAAGCGCTCTGAACGGCGGAAAAACAGCAGATGCGGGAAGTATAGATACAGTACTTCCTCGGTTACAGGAAATTTTTTCACAGCTGGGCTACATGGAGACATCATCTTCTGACCTTTTCAGTCAGTTTCTGCGCATGGGCGTCGGAGCAAAACCGATCATTGCAGGCTATGAAAATCAGCTTATAGAGTACGCCGCAGAACAGCCGGACAGCTATGCAAAAATCAAAGACGATATTGTCATACTGTATCCAACACCCACAGTGTGGTCAACGCACATTTACATTGCGCTGAATGAAGAAGGAAAATCAGGTATCAAAGCTTTATCTGATAATAAGATACAGGAAATAGCATGGACAAAACATGGCTTTCGTACAGACGGCTGTGATATTGCATCAGCCGGTATTTCAGGCATACCGGAACAGATTACAGCAGTCATTCATATGCCGGACTATGATACCATGAAAAAAATCATGGATAGTCTCAGATAACAGGAGGAATAATTATGTCAGAAATCAATTTAGCTATGCTCGCAAACGCAAAAATACAGCAGGAAATTCCAAAGCAAGAGGAACTTCCGTCAGAAATTACTCAGACTGAGTTCACACCCGAAGAACGGAAACGCATTGATGAGATCAAGACGTCAATTGATTTTATGGACACTCAGACAACGATACAATACGGCATTGGCGCACAGCGAAGCATGACAGAGTTTGCCGATACAATTCTTCAGAATGTCCGTTCCAAGGACGGCGGTCAGGTTGGAGAACTGTTGTCTGACCTTGTCATAGAAATCAAAAGTCTGGACACCAGTCAGTTTACGGATGACGTATTAAACAAAATCCCTCTTTTGAAAAATGCCGCAAGAAGTATTAAAAAGCTGAAAGAACGATTTACCAAGGCAGAAGTTCAGATTGACCGTATTGAAGCGGAACTGGAAAAAGCACGTATGAATATGCTGCGGGATATCGGCGTTTTTGATATGATGTATCAGGAAAATCTGAACTGTTTCCATGAACTGGAACTGTACATTGCTGCCGGCAGAGAACGCATTGCAGAAATCCGTGAGGAAACACTGCCGAAACTCCGTTCAGAAGCAGCGGAAAGCGGAAATCCCATGGATGCACAGCTGGTAAACGACTTTGAAGATACCATTGACCGATTTGAAAAGAAAATATATGATCTCGAACTGAGCCGTACCATTTCCATTCAGTCTGCACCGCAGATAAAATTAATACAGAACAATGACCGTATGCTTGTGGACAAAATTCAGACAGCAATTTTAAATACCATTCCAATATGGAAAAGCCAGTTCATAATTGCACTGGGACTTTCCAATCAGCAAAAGGTTCTGAAGATGCAGCGTGAAATTACAGATACTACAAATGCCATGCTGGTGAAGAATGCGGAACTTTTGAAAAGCAATACAATTGAAACTGCAAATGAAGCCAACCGGGGTATTGTGGATCTGGAAACGCTTCAAACTGTCAATCAGAATCTTATCAGCACTATTGAAGAAACAATTCAGATACAAAAAGCCGGCAGAGAAAAGCGTAAGGCTGCTGAAACGGAACTGGTACGCATTGAGGACGAACTGAAACAGAAATTACTGGAAATTCGTGAATAATAACACACACGCTATAGAATGTAAAAATAATTTTACATAGATTTTACATTAATATGATTTCAGATTTCACAAAGGTAATATATAATTACAATATATATTTATACTATAAATGAAATTATATGGAGGAAAATTATGAACGAAAATGTTAAAATAATTTTCGGTCTTGTCGGCGGACTTGCCATGTTCCTTTACGGAATGAACAGTATGAGTGACGCACTGCAGAAAGCAGCGGGAGAGAAAATGAAAAAAGTTCTCAGCTTTCTGACCAGAAATCCGCTGATGGGCGCCCTTGCAGGAGCGCTTGTAACTGCTGTTTTACAAAGCAGTTCAGCGACAACTGTAATGGTGATTGGATTTGTCAGCGCAGGGCTTATGACTCTGCCGCAGGCGATATCAGTTATTTTCGGAGCAAATATCGGTACTACTATGACTGCTCAGCTGATGGCATTCAAGATAAGCAACTACATATATCCGATTATTTTTGTGGGATTCATTTTATATTTTGTCAGCAAAAAGGAAAAGATAAAAAATATAGGAATGGTCATATTCTCTTTTGGTTTGCTTTTTGAAGGTATTGAAATTATGGGCGGAGTTATGAAGCCGCTGGCAGGCAGTCCTGTGTTTACCGATCTTATGGGAAAGGTATCGGAGATTCCTGTGCTTGGTATCGTGCTGGGTGCAGTTATGACAGTTGTTGTACAGAGCAGCTCGGCTACTATTGCTGTACTTCAGAATTTTGCTTCTCAGGCAGATGCAAGCGGAGTAAACAGCGTTATTGGTCTGGCAGGTGCTATTCCTATTCTGCTGGGAGACAATATCGGTACAACTATCACAGCACTGCTTGCATCTATCGGTCAGTCCAAAAATGCCAAGCGTACAGCTATTGCACACAGTGTTTTCAACATCAGCGGCAGTATACTTTTTGCATTCCTTATCCCTGTGCTTACAAAGTTCGTGCAGTTTATTTCTCCTAAGGGTAATGAAGTAGATGTTATTTCAAGACAGATTGCAAATGCTCATACTACTTTCAATATAACCTGTACGCTTATCTGGCTGCCCCTTATTCCGATAATGGTGAAAATAGTAATGTTTATAGTCAGGGGAGAGGATAAAAATATTCCTGCTGATTCAAAACCCAGATTTCTTGACGATAAGCTTATTGGTCAGCCTGTTGCAGCAATGTATCTTGTATCTGAGGAAATCAGACGTCTTTCTGAATTTGGTGTAAAACTGCTTAATAAAACAAGATCTCTTTTTGAAAGTAATAATTCAAGCACAGTCCGTTCGGATTTTGATAATGATTATGGTACGGTTAAAAATCTTCATGAAAGCATTTCTTCTTACATAACCAAAATGCTTTCAAGCGGAAATCTCACAGAGGCACAGTCTGAACAGACAGCCGGACTATTGTATGTAACAAACAATATCGAAAGGATTTCCGACCGCTGCTTTGATATGTCTGAGATGCTGAATAACCTTTCCGGCAGAAAAAAAGTGCTTTCAAAATCAGCAGTTTCTGAACTTGGAGAATGCTTTGATATTGCGGACGAGCTTTTTGAAAAAGCCATGATGTCAGTTGAAAACGGTGATGAGGACGCTATTAAAAAAGTATCAAAGGGAAAAGGCAAAATGCGTAAAACTCAGAAAAAGCTGAACAAATCCCATCTTTCAAGAGTGAAAAAGAAGGATTGTGACGCCGACCTTACCCCTGATTATGCCGAAATACTTCACAGTCTTGACAGGATTGCGGATAACTGCGTGGGTATCACTGAGGAAGCAATGGATAACATTTCATTTGTAAATCTCAGAGATGAGGCTCAGTCTGATGCAGAAAATATTCCCGGAGGTGTGGAATGCGTAACCGTCTGATATTAACCGTTACTTTGTGTGCCTCACTTTTACTTTCAGCCTGTGGCTCGGAAAAAAATATGCCGGATTTGTCGGGAATGGGGGATATAACTGTTATTTCCCGTGAGGAAGGTTCGGGAACAAGAGACGAATTTGAAAATATTATCGGAACAAGTTCAAAGGGAACAGATAATGTTGCTCTGTCCACCGACGAGGTTTCGGAAATGATATCTGATGATGTCAATGCCCTGGGTTATACCGCATACAGTACGGCTGAACTGCCAGGAGCTGTTAAGGCGGTTTCTGTAAACGGAACTGCTCTGAGTGAGGAAACAATCAGCAGCGGAAAATATCCTTTATGCCGAAACTATTATCTTGCATACAGTGGAGAATTATCTGACGTAGAAACTGATTTTCTTGCGTATGTAATGAGCGCAGGACAGGCTGTTGCAGATGATGAATGTGTTG
>JALEVO010000008.1 GCA_022788225.1 Oscillospiraceae bacterium
AAGGGTTCTCCCTCAAACTCCCTTCCTAAAACTTTAACCTATTTTTTCTCATAGGGGCACAGCCCCTATGAGAAAAAATGAATCAAAAGTCTTTGGAAAGGGGTCTGGGGAAGAACCTTTCCTCAGAAAGGTTTGCCCCAGTGGGGTTCCGTATATACTGCCATAAATTCCGATTTATCAATTTCGTGCTTCCTCCAGAAAATCTCTCCGGTACTGTGAAGGCGTAATCCCCTCGGACTTCTTGAACACCTTTGTAAACACCCGATAGTCGCTGTAGCCCGACTGTTCCGACACCTCTGCAATAGACAGAGAAGTTGACAGCAGCAGCTTTTTTGCCTTTTCCATTCGGATATTAGTCAGGTAAGCAAGAAAATTCACACCGATTTCATTTTTAAAAAGCTGGCTTATATACTGGGTGCTGAAATGAAATTCCTCCGCCAGAACAGAAAGGCTTATTTCCTCTGCAAGATGATTCTGCATATAGCGGACAATACTGTTAATAACACGTTCCTCCGGTTCTGCTGTTTCTTCAGTGGATTTCCGCTGAAACAGTGCAATTTTCAGATTGTCTATGCAGACGCCGAATTCTTCATAATCAACAGGTTTAAGTATGTAGTCGGTAATCTGCAGCCGAAGTGCCTCACGGCAATAGGAAAAATCATCATATCCCGATACTATAATAAATGCGGTATCAGGATGTTTTATACGGCTTAGCTGAATAACTTTCAGTCCGTTCATAATGGGAATGTTGATATCCATAATTACAATATCGGGATTAAGGGAATCTATCTGTGCAACTGCCTCCATTCCGTCAGCCGCCTCACCTACAACCTCGCAGTCATGAGCCTCCCAGTCGAAAAGCTGTCTGAACCCTTGTCGTATCATTATTTCATCGTCAACAAGAACAGCACGCAGTTTCTTCATTTTTCCTCCTCCAGCGGCAGCAGTATATGTGCAGTTACACCGCCGTTTTCATTTTCACTGTATGATAGTCCGTATTCTCTGCCGCACATCAGTTTTATCCTTTTCTGAACATTCAGAATGCCAATACTGTTTCCGGTAAGCTTTTGCTCCTGCTTTGCGTAGTTTAAAAGCATATCGTCAACTTCTGCCTTTTTGCCGTCAGCAAAACCACTTCCGGTATCACAGACGCATATTTCAAGATTACCCTCTGCTGTTTTCTGTGCAGAAACAGAAACCTCACCACGGTATCCCATATTTTTCAATCCATGGAGAAGACTGTTTTCCACAATCGGCTGTAAAATAAAGTTAGGCACCTGAACACCACCGAATTCCGGGTCAACATCATATTTATAATTCAGTTCCGGATAACGGTAGCACATCAGTTCCATGTACGCCTCAAGCAGCTCTGTTTCATCATCAAGGGTAACCATGGGACGGTTTACTTTAACGCTAAGCCGGAAAAAGTCAGCAAGCTTCATAAGAAGTCCGGCAACCTGTTTATCTCCGTTAAGCTGCGCCTGTATACGGATTGTATCCAGAGTGTTGTAAAGAAAATGAGGGTTAACCTGACTTTTCAAATAAAGCAGTGACATTGTCTGCTCCGTCAGTTCCGCACGAAGTATATCCGGATTTTCAAGAATCAGATAGAAAGCAAGGGTAATAAGCGTTATTCCCATTCCGCTTATAAGCCATGTAGGGTTAAAGCCCTGAAGTGTGGTCACGACAAGTTCAACAAGGGTTGCAATAATAATTGCCATTTTCTTCTTTTTCTGTATGCTTTTCCAGTTTGCAAACAAAAGACCGGTTCCAAGCAGAAAATAGAATGCAACGCTGATGTAGCAAAAAATCACGTGGATTCCGTCGGAATAGTTGCCATCGGGCGTGACGGCATAATGAACCGGAAGAAGTATATCTCCAAGCTCCGCTGAAACCAGATAAACTCTTGCCCCCGGGTCAAGTATGCGGGGTTTGCCGGTTTCCTCTTCAACTAAAATTGCTATGTACTGATAAAACAGGAAAAACACAAGTATCATCGTTCCGATAAATAAACGGTGGGCAATATCGTTCAGTAGTACGGGCACTGTTTCCAGATGATTTACCGTGTATACTGTTATTCCGTCAAAAACAAGGTGTAACAAAGTTACCACCAGCAGCACGGAAAAAGTACGGTGCAGCGGCGTATGTTTTTTTTCAGCAGAAAAGTATATATACGCTATAAACGCTAAAACCAGAAACAGAGCAATCTCCATTCGCAGCACAGCTATCACTTCCTTTACATAATTATTGCTCCCCCAATTAACTATTGAACTTTCTGCTTGTTCTAAAGCTGAATCCTGTCGTCAGAAAAACTTGCAATACGACAGTATTACTGCGTTTTTCTTCCTAAGCCTTCATCTTTATCTCTGCGCATAAGTATTCAATAGTTAATTGGCGGAGCAATAACAGCTGATATGAGTGAAAAATTCAAAGCAAAGCCCTTCAAAAAAGTTGACATTTTTCACATATTGTGGTATGATTATGTTAACAATTTTATAAGGAGAGGGATATTCAATGAAACAATTAAAACTCGGTCTGAAAACGGCTGTAATGCTGATTGCAATGTTTATTATGTGTATGCTCCCCTTTATAGGAAGCACAGGCATTATTAATTCTACAGTATCAGCAGCGTCCGTGGACTATCCTGTTGCGCTGATGAATATTGCAGTCAAGGATAATTCAAAGGTACTGACAGAAAACGGAACTTCTGACGGCTCGGCAGTTACGGCAAAAGCCCCCGGCAGTGACCTTTCACAGTCATGGCGCTTTGACAGAGTCGGACAGGATTCCAACGGTACGTTTTTCAAGTTTGTCAATGCGCAGTCGGGCAGACTTCTGACTCCGCAGAATTACAATGTATCGGCAGGAGCAAACGTTATTATGTACGGCAGTGAGTCGGCAAAATCCCAGCACTGGTATGTAATACCCGTTAAAAATGACAGGCTCGGAAACAGTCTTTACTACAAGATAGTAAACTATTCCGATACATCTCTTGCTCTTACACAGGGCACGTCAGGTATGACCCTTGCGTCATATACCGGTGCGGATAATCAGCTTTGGCTGCTTACTCCTGACGGTCTTCAGGGTTTTGCAGGTTATTGTTTCGATGACAATACAGGCAGTATCAAAGCAGCAGATATCGGAGGACTTTTCGGCGAAGTGGTTGAGGCTTCAACATTTGATCAACTGAAAAGCTATGCTGAATCTGATACACCATATACCATTGTTGTGACATCAGATATAAAGGTCACATCTCTTACTCAGGATTCATCGGGAAGATATTACTGCCCCGACGGCAGAATATACGTCCGTGACAACAAAACCATAATCGGCAGTTACTCTGCCCATACTCTCTATAATGTTCAGTTCTGTACAGCAACATCAAAAGGTGTAGGCAACAACATTATAATAAAGAATTTCGACCTGCAGCATGATGCAGAATCAAACGGAAACGATTCAATCGTGGTATACTTCGGTTCAGGTCAGAATCTCTGGGTTGACCACTGTACTTTCACAGGACATTCCGATTACAACACAGCTTCAACCGGTCTTGAGGACTGTGACAAATTCCTCGCCTGCTGTTATGACGCAGATTACTGCACTGTTTCGGACAGTTCTTTCGGTCTGCATGAATACGGTCTGATTCTTGGCTATCCGGATGACGACGAAAAATCCTATAACAACTACAACAACTTCCCCCGTATGTCCCTTATGGGAAATCGCTTTAACAATACTCTTACAAGAGGACCGGGTCTTATGCGTTACGGCTATTTCCATTCACTCAACAATTATGTAGATAATTTCAGTATGGCTTATACTGTACACACAGCCTCGAAAATTTTTGCTGAAAACTGCTATTACGCAAACGGCGGAAACGTTATCTGCGACTGGAATACTGTAACCTATCCGGGGTCGTATGCAGAATCAGGCTCAGAGTTTGACAGTTCCTGCGAGCGCACCACTATTGAGGGCTTTGCCCAGAACTGTACATGGCGTCCGACATCAAACTACAGCTATGTTACCCTCACTGCCGACAATGCAAAAAGCTACTGTTCAAGCTACAGCGGCTGCCAATCCTCAAAAAATGATATGATGTATCTGCGCTTTTCAAATAAGGGTGTACCAAGCGCAGGATATACAGAACTTCCAAGCGGTCCGGTTGCCGCAAGCTTCAATGAAGGAGCAGCTTACCGCATTAAAAATGTAAACTCCGGTCTGTATATGCAGGTAGCAAATACAGCAGCTGAAAACGGTGCAAATGTTCAGCAATGGGGTACTGACAGCACATCTGTTCACGATATCTGGAAGTTTTACAGTGCTGGAAATGGTTACTACTACATTGCTTCTGCTGTAGGTGACGGCGGCACATACGTCCTTGATGTTGCCGGAAAAAAGACCGACAACGGTACAAATATTGACATTTACCAGTACAACGGAGGAACAAATCAGCAGTTTATGCTGACTGCCAACAGTGACGGAAGCTACAAGATAAGAACCGCTGTTACAGGTGAAAATTCAACTGTTGAAGTTGCAGATGCATCAACTTCCTCCGGTGCCAATATCCAGCAGTGGGAAATAAACGGTGCAAACTGTCAGGACTGGATTTTAGAACCTGTTACAGACCCCGGCTGTTCCATGGATACAAACCTGATATACACATTTGAAAATGTTAATTCAGGACTGGTTATGGATATTGTAAATGCTGAAATGGCTGATAATACCAATGTTCAGCAGTATTCCTCAAACGGATTAAACTGTCAGAAGTGGATTTTAAAAGAGTTCGGTTCGGGAAATTATTACTGGATACGCTCACAGGAAGATAACGGCTATGCTCTTAAAGCAGAGGGCAGTGAAAACGGAAGTAATATTGATATCGTGGCTTATTCCACAAAAGACAGCGCCCAGCTTTTCCGTTTCACTAAGAATCTTGACGGCTCCTACAGTATTTTAAATCATGCTTCCGGTGACGCCTGCCTTGTTGAAGTTGCTTATGCCTCCACAGAAAAAGGCGCTAATGTTCAGCAGTGGGAACCAACCAACAGTAGCTGTCAGAAATGGAATCTCCAGACAGAAATTATAACCACACCTGCAACCACAACACAAGTTACCACAACTGTAACTACCACAACTACTGTAACCACAACAACGGTACCGTCAACAACAGAACCGGTATCACCGCAAGTTCCGGGCGACGTTAACAGCGACGGTGTGTTTAATGTTGCCGATATTGTAATGCTGCAGAAATGGCTGATCTGCACCGGTGATTTAACCGACTGGAAATCTGCCGATTTCAACAATGACGGAATAATAAACGTAATTGATCTGGCTCTGATGCGCCGTGAACTATTACAGACATTATAACACTTAATCAGCAAAATACGCTTTTTGAAGTGATTCATAAAGCGTATTTCTTTTTACTGTATTTAAGGCAACACTGCACAATACATCTTCTTGCAGTTTTCCCGTAAATATGGTAAAATATAAGCGGGTGAAAAATATGAGCATTGAAACTGAAAAGAAAATTGCAGAGCATCTGTTTTCACAGCGTGAAGACGACTTTGAACATGCTTCATTTGACCGTGAAATGGCTTTTTATGAAAGTATATGTTCGGGTAACATGAAACTGGTAAAGGTTTTCATGAAACCGCTTTTCTGTGAGGGCTGTGGTATTCTTAGCGAGGACTTTTTACGCAATCAGAAATATCACATGGTAGTACTGGCTGCTCTTATAGCACGCTATTGCATAAAAGGCGGTATGACGCCTGAGGAATCCTATGGTCTTAGTGATTTTTACATTATGAAAACTGACAAATGTCAGACAGAAAGCGAGATAAGGGCTGTTCACTATGAAATGATTGAAGGATATACAAATAAAATGCGTCAGATAAAGCTCAGAGGTGTGTATTCAAAACAGATTGTTCATGCTGTGGACTACATAATCTGCCATCTGCACAACCGTATTTTACTTGATGAAACAGCAGAGTACCTTAAACTTAGTCCTGCTTATCTTTCAAGACTTTTCAAAAAAGAAATCGGAATGTCTTTTGGCGAATATGTAAATAAAATGAAAATTGAGGAGGCCGCCTCGCTTTTGCTTTATACAGAATATACTGACACGGAAATAAGCAATCTTCTTGCATTCAGTTCACAAAGCTATTTCATAAAAGTATTCAGAAAATATATGGGCACTACGCCAAAAAAATACAAAAAACAATATACTAATTCTGTCTTGTCAGACCGCTGATTTTCAGCGGTCTGTTTTTAATAGATGTCATTAATTTACCATTTTTATCAAGATGTTTGTATATTTTTATGCATATTCCATGATAAAATATAAATACAAAAACGTTCACGGCAGAATATTAAATCTGAGAGGGGTTTATTTATGAAAAAAAGAAAACTGAAACGCTTAGCAGCAGCTGTTGCGGCTTGTGCGGTAGTGGCGTCAGCTATACCTGCAATTCCGGTAACAACTTTTGCAGCGTCAAACATTATCAGCAATTCAACCTTTGATTCCGGTACTTCCGGTTGGGGTACCTACAAGGAAAGCGGCGGTGCCTGTTCACTTGGCACCGAAAACGGAATGCTTGCACTTACTGTAAGCAGCGTCGGCAAAGTAAATTATGCTGTTCAGGTTTTTTATGATATTATTCCGCTTTATCAGAACGGTGTTTATCGCCTGAAATATGATATTTCCTCCACAACAGACAGATTTATCGAGTGTATGATTCAGCAGAACGGCGGAACCTATCAGGCTTATACATGGAAAGGTCTTGAACTCACTTCATCACCCCAGACTGTTGACTACGAGTTTACTATGAAAGCAGAAACAGACATCATGTCCAAGCTTGTTTTCAACTGCGGTATTCAGGAAGATCACGAGGGTGTACTTCCTGAACATAAAATTTTTATTGACAACGTTTCACTGGAACTTGTAGACGACAGCAAGGTAGATTATTCAGCAACAAGACCATACGAACCGCCGATAGTTACAAATCAGGTGGGCTACAAAAACAACAGCAAGAAAACAGCTGTTTTCCGCAATGCAGACGGTCAGAGCGAATTTTCAGTTGTGAACGCCGATACAAAGCAGGTAGTTTATACCGGAAAGCTTTCAGATGGTATCAGCAATTCATCAGCAGATGAAACAAACAAAACAGGTGATTTTTCCTCTGTAACCCAATCGGGAAAATACTACATAACCTGCGGCAATCTTGACAACTCCTATACATTTGAAATAGGCAGCAGCGTATACTCCAATCTTCTTGACGACAGCGTAAGAATGCTTTATTTACAGCGCTGCGGAACTGCTGTACAGGACAGTGATTTCGGACACCCTGCCTGTCACAACACAATGGCTACTGTTTACGGAACTAATGAAACAATTGACGTTTCCGGCGGCTGGCATGACGCTGGTGACTACGGAAGATATATAGTTCCTGCCGCAAAGGCTGTTGCCGATCTGCTTTATGCCTATGAGAGAAATCCGGAGCTTTACAGTGACAGCATTGGTATTCCTGAAAGCGGAAACGGTACTCCCGACATTCTGGACGAAACACGCTATGAACTTGAATGGATGAAGAAAATGCAGAGAGCCGACGGCGGTGTTTACCACAAGGTTACCTGTGAAAGCTTCCCGGGCTATATTTCTCCGGAAAAGGAAACAGAACCACTTATCGTTACTCCTGTTTCCACAACTGCTACTGCTGATTTCTGCGCATCAATGGCGCTTGCATACGAATTTTACAAGAGTATTGACCCATCATTCGCTCAGGACTGTTTAAGCCGTGCGGAACGTGCATGGTCTTTCCTTGAGTCAAATCCGAATCTTATTTTCAGCAATCCGGAAGATATTGTTACCGGAGAATACGGCGACAAGTCTGACAGGGACGAGCGTTACTGGGCTGCCGCTCAGCTTTACCGTGCAACAGGAAACAGCAAGTATGAAAACGCACTGAACAGTATGTCAGCCTATAAGGGTCTTGACTGGGCAACTGTGGGAGATTACGGCAATATTGCAATACTTACAGCTGATAACATAAGCAAGGATTCATCTTTCTATACAGCCGCAAAGAATGCTGTTATTTCTCAGGCTGACAAGTTTGTTACAGTTTCAGACAGTTCTCCATATGGTGTTGCTCTTACAAAGTTTGACTGGGGCAGCAATATGACTGTTGCAAATGCCGGAATTATCCTTGGTCTGGCATACGATATTACAAAAGACGGAAAATATCTGAATACCGCAAATGCTCAGCTTGATTATCTGCTGGGAACAAATCCGGTGGGAGAATGCTTCTTCACAGGCTACGGCACAGTATCGCCGGAAAATCCTCATCACAGACCTTCAATGGCGGCAGGAAAAGCAATGAAGGGAATGCTTGTAGGCGGCGTAAACTCAAATCTTGAGGACAGCGCAGCTAAAGCCTACTGTCAGGATCTGCCGGCTGCCAAAAGATATGTTGATAACTCTGAAAGCTATTCCACTAATGAAATAACTATTTACTGGAATTCTCCGCTGACATATCTGCTTTCACTGACAGATTCAGATACGGCAAGCAGTGAATTTATCCTTGGTGATATAAACTGTGACGGACGTGTAGATACATTTGACGCAATTCTGGCAAGAAAAGCACTGCTTTACGGATATTTCTCCGCAGGAAATAATTCTGACGCAGCAGATGTAAATCAGGATAATGTATTCACAGTTGCAGACGCTGTTCAGCTTCAGAAGTATATTACTGGCAAAATCAAGTCATTCTCAAAGTCAGAACAGGAAGTTCCGCCAACTACACAGCCGGTAACGACACAGGTCACAACAACAACAACAACTACTACTACTATTACTACTACAGTAACGACTACACAAGCAACCAATGCAGGCGGAATAGCTGATTACGGTACACCTATGAATGAAAGTGCCACAGTTGTTGCAGATTTCAGAAAAGGTGAAACACCTGTATTCTTCGCCTCAGACGGCTGGGGCAACGGCAGTTGTTTCGACTGCGGCTGGTACAAGCAGAACACATCATTTGACGGCGGTGTGCTTAATCTGACAATTGACAAGGATTACACAGGCAAATATAATTATTCTGCTGCTGAATACAGAACAACCGATTTTTACAGCTATGGTTACTATGAAACATCAATGCAGGCTATAAAGAACGACGGCGTTGTATCATCTTTCTTCACCTACACCGGACCGTCTGACAACAATCCATGGGACGAAATAGATATTGAGATACTAGGTAAAGATACAACAAAGGTTCAGTTCAACTACTATACAAACGGTGTCGGAAATCATGAGTATATGTACGACCTCGGATTCGACGCTTCACAGGGCTTCCACACATACGGTTTTGACTGGCAGCCTGATCATATAACATGGTACGTTGACGGAAATGCCGTTTATACTGCTTACAATAACATTCCTTCAACTCCGGGAAAAATAATGATGAATGTATGGCCCGGAACTGGTGTTGACGACTGGCTCAAGCCATTTGACGGAACAACACCGCTGACAGCACGTTATCAGTGGGTAACATATAACGCTCAGTAAATATATGTCCACCGCTGATATCACTAAAAGTCATTAAGGAATCATTGATTAAGTGCCTGGCAGACATATTGCGATTAAGCATTTCAGGAAGGTTGTCTGCTGTGTCGTAAGGTGTTATTTAATCAGTAATTCTTTAATATAAAATTCTATCAATCCCTCATCCCCCTATAGTCATTGGTAATGTGATCCAACTGACGCAAACGTTAAATTCCCCTGATTTTTAAAAATCAGGGGAAATTTTTTTCATACAAACTAAAGCAGCAGTCATAGTTATAACTGCTGCTTTAAAGCTTTTGTTTATTTATTCATGTCTAACAATAATCTTTTAATAGCAATAAGGTCAAATACATCCAGACAGTTATTATTGATGATATCAGCCTGTTTGCCCTGCTGCTCTGTAAGTTCCTCAGAACCCAGCAGATACTTCTGAAGTAAAACAGCGTCTGAAACACTTAATGTCCCGTCAAGATTTATATCCCCTTTAATGTATTCTTCTTCCTGAACTGCCAGAACAGTATAATTCACACAGTTTGCAGACTGTGAGTTACTGCCGAGAGTTACATTATCGCCCTCTTTGACGCTCTTTTTGTACAGTTCAAAGGTAACATCATTTGAACTTGTAAAGGTAAGTGACGTTTTCTCCCACTGGCTGAGCCAGTCCGGAACAGGATTTACTCTTGTGTCAAGTGCAACATAAACGGCTATGTCTGCACCGGCAGTAAATGCACCGAGAGCATTACCATAGTTTTTGGAATCACAGGCAGTCTTTATATATTCTGCACCCTCAATTTCTGACGGAATATTTACAGCGGTAAAAGCCCTGTCGCCATAAATCAGGGAACCGTCTGACATATTCTCGCCTATCGACCAGTCAGCGATGTTTTCAGAATCGTTGACCACAAGATTTTTTATCAGATTTCCGTTCAGCGGAATTGCCTCACGTCCGAAAACGAAATTGTTGATGTTGAAGAGATAACCCTCGCCGCCTGTGAATTTCAGATAAAGCGTATGTTTACCGGTAACTGCGGCAGTATTGCAGGAAACATCAGTCCAGTCCTGCCAGCCGCCTGTGGACGGAATACTGCATTTAGCTATCGGTGTGCCGTCAGGACTGTCAACATAGACTTCAATGGCACAGCCCTCCTGTCCGCCTGCAACACGGGCAGTAAAGCTTTTTGCACCGTCCTCAAAATCCACATTGCGGAACATGATATAATCACCGTTTTCGATGTAGCCCACATTCTGACCGCCCTCGGAGCAATCTTCGGCCTTAACGCCGCTCTGCTCGTCAAAATTTTCTGCCTCTATCGTTTCAAAGGCTGAAATCGGTTCTATGACAGCTGTTTCCGGTGAAAGAGTGACCACGCCCTCCGGGAATGAGTCTGCTGTGAGGTCATTTATATAGTACTCAATATTGGTGTAGCCCTGACCGCAGTAATCGCCGTTTGTATCTGAGGAGTCATTAGGGTTAAGTCCTCTTGCAAGCTCCCATTCATCGGGCATTCCGTCATTGTCTGTATCTGTAATAGTTTTTGTAAGTACAGCTGACGGATACTCATAGGTTACACCGCACTGAATATTATACTTGTCAAGATCTGTCTGAGTAGAGTCATAATCGGAAGTACCACTGCATGAACCTGTTCCGTTTTTGGTCTCATCGGCACACTGGCGGTCAATAGCAGTACGCTTGTCAGGAGCAATACCATTTCCGGCAAAGCTTATAACGTGCTCGTATGAGGCTTCGGCGGATTCGACGTCATTTACAGAAGAAACATCTGTACCATTTACAATGGTCTGAAAATGTGTTGCGGAATAAAGATCATCCTTGGTGATTCCTATACTTTCCTTAACGGAAACGCCCGACCAGTTGTCGTTTGTAATAGCATGGAGTGAGCCGTCCTTGTTGATAAGACGGTTTCCGTCGCAGTAAACCTTAAAATTCTCCGGAGAGGTGCTGCTGTCAACATACATCCAGTGATATCCGCCGGTTGTGGAGTTTCCTGCTTTCAGCGTATTGTTGACATAATTAAGATGACCTATAGTTCCATAAGCTGTCTGATAGCCCCAGTCGTAGATGATATTATTGGTAAAGTCTGCGGTGTATGTACCTTGAACTTTTCCACGGAAGTTTCTTGATACATTGTGGATAATAAGATTGTGGTCAAAGCTGAGATTTCCCTTGCCCATCATCAGACCAAAGCCATGAAGTCCCTTTTTATGACCGCCCCATGAGTCAGCCGGACCTATCACGGAATACTGAACGGTATAATTCATATTATTTGAATAAAGACCCCATTGTTCATCAGTAGTCCAGCCCATGGAACAATGGTCGATAATAGAGTTCGAGCCTGCTGCTCCTCCCCATGCATCATTACCTGAGCTTGTTGAGGCATATGGTCCGGGACGGGAACTGATATAACGGCAGATAATGTTGTCTCCCGACATACCCATTTTGTAGTTTTTCAGCGTGATTCCTGAACCTCCGGGTGCAGTCTGACCTGCAATGGTTATATTGCTCTGGCAGAGAATATTGCTCTTGAGTTCTATTGTACCGCTGACGTCGAACACTACTATACGGTTTGACTTGCTTACAGCGTCACGGAAGGAACCAGTACCGCTGTCATTGAGATTGGTAACGTGATAAACCTCTCCCCCACGTCCGCCAGTTGAATAGCGTCCGCCGCCTACCGCTCCTGGAAAGGCAAGTACATTGCTCGCCGCAGAAGCGTTGAACTCACGCATTTGTGAAGAAATCGGCATGGCTGAAAGCATGGTTATGATTCCTGTCAGAAATGCAAGACCTCTTTTTATTGATTTTTTCATGAAATATATCCCCCTTAAATGCAGAATAATAATTTGTATATATTTTCACTGCAATACTTATAATTATTGTACACTATCGACAGTGTAAAGTCAATACATTTTTTTATAAAAAAACCGCACAAAGAATAAATAACATCTTTGTACGGTATTGTTTTAAAAGCTTTTATCATGTACCTGTGTAACTTCGTCACGGATATTCATAAATGCGTCAACCAGAACTGGGTCAAAATCCCTGTCCCTGCCCTCTTCAATAATGCTGAAACACTTTTCGAGGGGCATGGCGTCACGATAGCATCTCTTTTCCGAAACAGCGTCAAACACATCAGCTATCGCCATAATTCTTGCCGGAAGAGGAATCTCCTCTCCTGAAAGGCCGTCAGGATAGCCCCTGCCGTTCCATTTTTCATGATGGAATCTCGCAACCT
>JALEVO010000045.1 GCA_022788225.1 Oscillospiraceae bacterium
CTGATTTGCAAAGAATCTTGACAATTTACAGGATACATTGTATACTGTAAAAAAATGAGAGCAGCAAATTTTCTGCTGCTCAATTAGTATCGTTTTTTATTGCAGTTGATGATTTTACAGAAATTTTTTCGCAGAGCCAAAGATTGACAATAAATCCAAATAATTTATAATATATGAGCACTGAACTCTATTGGTGAGTCCAGTGCTCTTTTTTTATTCATACGACTTTAATTTGAAAGATAGTCTGAACAACTTGTTTAGCAGTTGGTTCGTATTTACTGCAAGATCACAGGCAGTTTTATTTTTTTATCACTCTGACTCAAAACTTCAAAAAAACGCAAAAAAATAACGCGGTTTGCTGATTATCTTGGTTGTACCGAAAGAACGCTTCACAATTATGATGCAGACCCAAGTTGTATTACACTAAAAACAATTGACATGTTTCTTATAATCATTTTAAAAATCATACCCGATTTTTTGTCTTTGGAAAGACTGCATTTATTGCCTCACAAAGTCCTGTCAGATTGTCATGGCAAGCAATGAAAATGTCCGTAACACCGCGGCTTTTCAGGTCTGAGCATATACTTGCGTAGAAACTTGCAGACTCATTTTCTGATATCCATGTGCCGAGAATTTCTTTCTGTCCTTCCATATTGATACCCAGAACAGAGTAAACACACTTGCTGATAATTTTGTTGTCCTTGCGTGAGTTGAATACGATTCCGTCAAAGAAAATCACCGGATATATTTTGTCCAGTGGACGGTTCTGCCACTCGTTTACTTCAGGAAGAATCTTGTCGGTTATACGGGAAATCAATCCCTGCGAAATTTCGGAACCGTAGATTTCACGCAGTGTATCTTCAATGTCACGCTGTGACATTCCTTTGGCGTACATTGCCATGATTTTCTGCTCAATTTCATCTGTACGGGTCTGTCTTTTTTCAATGACTTTCGGCTCAAATTCACCGTTTCTGTCACGAGGCACGGCAATTTCGCAATCACCGTAATCACTGCTTATTGTCTTTTTGCCATAGCCGTTCCGGCTGTTTCCAGAGTTGTTTCCAAGGGCTGAATTTTTCTCGTAACCCAAGTGTTCATCCATTTCAGCTTCGAGCATCTGCTCAATTGTACCGGAAAAAAGTCGCTTTAACATACTCTGGATATCACCTGTATTGTGACAGTCTGCCATCAGCAGTTTTACAAGTTCCATTTCCTTTTCATTCAAACCGTGTTCTCTTTTCATAACAATTTACCTCCAAATTTCTTTGTGGGTATTATTGCCATTTACACGGTTCCGTATTCAGACTCAAAGAATCCGTCAGCTATAACCGCCGACGGATTCTTTTTGCATCTTAAATTTATAAGCTTCAACGTTTTAATAAATTGAAACTATATAATAAATATGTGATTATCCCACACACTGGGTATTCTTTTGCCGTCATCCCATGTTTCCAATGTATATGATACCATTTTTCCGTCAGAGTTGTAATTATAGAAGAATTTATCTATACTCATGATTTTAACGTCAAAGTTATAATTTTGCAAAGTGCTTGAAACCAGCTTGCCATTATTATAGAAAAATTCTTCATTGCTGATTTCATTACAGTTAAACGGCTCATCAAATATACTCATATAATCATAGGATTGAATCAGTCCGTTTTGATACGAGCATT
The DNA here is from genome assembly GCA_022788225.1 of Oscillospiraceae bacterium. Lineage (GTDB taxonomy): Bacteria > Bacillota > Clostridia > Oscillospirales > Ruminococcaceae > Porcipelethomonas. The sequence goes on from JALEVO010000045.1 coordinate 1,674, forward strand.
TTGTAAGTCCCGATATCCATACGGTTTTACCGGAATTAATCTGAAAGACTACGGATTCTGTAAAGCCGTCATAATTATAGATAAGCTCATATTCAATGACCGAGCTGTCGCAGCCTTCAGGAATATCGGGTCTTTTTGCAAGAATCATTTTGTTATCGGCATTAAACCAATACTCAAAATCAGGTGTTTTTCTAGGCTTCTTTATCAGTTTTCCTCTTTTGCACCCTCCGATAACAATATCCAAAACGGGACTTGGACAGTAAAAACCACGGTGGAGACATTCTCCTCCTCTTGAAAATTCCTTTCTTACAACGCTCTTTTCTGCTACTGTAAAAGAAGATAGCAACTGCTTACTGCAGCGATTATAAATCTGTTGTGCTTCTTCTCTTTTTTTTAAGAATGAATTGAGAACATCTCCCATGGTACTTTTCTCCTCTCAAATTAAAATGGTGCAACTTTATCCATCGTTAGTATAAATCCTTTTAGGGTAGATAATGCTTGAACCACCTTTTGATAACGTTGCCCTTGATTTTTTCCTTTATTATACGCACTAATTACAACAGAATTTGTAAATTCATAGTATCGGTTTGTGTGTAAACGACGATGCAATCCGGTCTTAATTGAAACCAAATTTCGATAATCAGTCTGGTATTTAATTCCAACATTTTTAAGCGCAGTTCTTGCACCATTTGCATTTTTAGCCGCTTTAGCTACGATATGATGTACCTCACGAGGGGACCTATATCTTGGTTTGGTTTTAACTCTTGCAAAACTAAGACCAATACTCCGAGCTATAGATTGCGCCTGTGAGTTTGCCCAGCTAAAAGCAACACCAAGATTTCTCATTCCTCTTGAAATTCCTCCAGAAATTGTATTACACATTCTGTTCCAAGCACTAAGAAATGACGGAGATGTCAAAACAGCTGTAAGACAAATCGTAATAATAGCACAAGCAAGGAAATAGATTCCCATGATAATTATTGTCCCATCACTGCCTTCAGGGTCAACCATGTTGACCGCGTTGTTGTTACAATAAGCAAAGAGATTTGTTCCCAAGATATTGCTATCAGAAATTATCTCATCCGCATTCAAAAATCTACCCGTAAAGCTGTCATAATACCTTGACTGTAGGTAATAAAGACCGCTTTCATTATCATAGTAATATCCACGATAGCGGAATGGATTTGCATTAGCAATTTCCTGATTGCCCGAAACGGAAGCAATATTGCCCCATGCGTCATAGAAGTATTCGCTTACAAAGTTACCGTCTGCGTCAAATATCCTTACAACGTCGCCCTGAGCATTTTTTTCAAAGTAGTATGTCTGATCATTGTATTCAAATCCTATGATTGAATAATTTTCATCGTAAATATACCAATTAATATTTCCATTTGTCGTTTCTGAAACAATTTTAGTTCCATCAAGTTGGTAAGTAGTTTCAGTACCATTAACAGTTTTAGAGGTTCTGATTCCATCGCTGTTATAAGTATAGTTTACCACATTATCGTTCTTTTGTAAAGAGGAAAGCTGTCTTCCCGTCCATGTAAACTGCATTCCGTCACGATATGATAATGGGTTTCCTATTTCATCATATGTGATATTTTGACCATTGAAGCTTGTTAAAAGATCTCTCCATTCAGCATCTTCATAAGAGTAATTTTTTGTTAAAATGACTTCACCGAGTTCACCGTTAGTATATGCATATTCGTCAGATTTTAAAATATTTCCGGCATTGTCGTATGTATACATAACAGTTTTATTAGCATATACGCTGTTTTCCCTGATAAGCTGTCCTAAACCGTCATATTCATAACTTGCTTTTTCTGTATCGTTTTCAACAATTGTCGAAATTTTGCCTTTTGAATCATAATTGTATTGAATAGTTTTACCGTCCTGATACTCAATCTTACTTACGCCCTCTGCCGTATTCGTGCGGACTGATGATAAGATGGAGTTTTCGTTAGAGTAAATGGTATTTTGCTCTGTATTTTCACCAGAAACAACTGAAACCAACTTGCCACCGGAAATCAGATTCGTAGTTGAACTTGATTCCACAATTTCATCTGATTCGAATTCAGATTCCTCATTATCTTCACAAACAGTGTGCTGACTTTTATTTATAGAACCATTCATGTATGTTATTTCACACTCGTCATCTGTTTCATTATAACTGATGCTGAATCCGTTGTCGGATGTTACGGAAGTGGTATTTCCGTCTTCATCGTATGTATAGAAAAAACTTGTGTTTTCACTGTTATCTGTATATGTCAGAACATTTCCATTCTCATCATATGTCCACTCATAGACAACTTCACCGTTTACCTTCTGTGCGATAACATCATCGTTTGTGTCATAAACGTATTCGCTGTTATCACCGTTTCCGTAGTTTTCTGACAAGAGATTTTTTCCGGAATAGTTGCTGGTAACAATGGTTCTGTTTCCAATGCCTACATCCGTTATATTACCACTCTCATCATAGGAAAAGTCATACTGAAAACCATTGTGCGTAATGGTGGTGAGATTTCCGGCATCATATCCGTATGTATTTACAACATACTGTCCGTCAACATATTCAATTGCAGCAGTAATATTGTCATCACTATCATAGACATTGGTGCCTTTATTATCGCCGATTGTGGAAGACTTGCTTTCCCCGTTTACATAGTTATACACAGATTCGCATCTGTTCCCATCGTTGTCCACATATCTTGTAACAAGATCAAATTCGCTTGTATGAACAGGAACATCATAATTTACTTCACGTCCCGAATCAGGATCAGTTTTCATCGGCTCTGCGTCCTCATTGTCAGGAATTCCATCAAAATCGCTGTCTGTAAGATATGGATTTGTACCGAGTTCCATTTCCTGCAAGTTGGTAATACCGTCGCCGTCAAAATCTGTGTCTTCGTCATACACAAGCGGATCGGTGTAGAGAACATTCATTTCATAACCGTCTGAAAAGCCATCACCGTCCGTGTCGGCATTATTAGGATCCGAACCTATACATATTTCGTAACCGTCTGGAATGCCATCTCCGTCTGAATCAGTTGTATCCGCATGAATTCCGTCTGCATCCTTTACAAGCGTTGCCACTAAAGATTGAATCTCTTCACCAAATCTTGTGTGTACAACAACCTTATAATCAGCTTTATCTGTTAATGATTCAGCTGACATTCTGTACTCTTCTTCAGAAGTTGTACCAAGTTTATTAAATGCTGCTTCACTTCCATATCTTGCATATACATCAACAGAACTGATATTTTCATTACTGCTCCACTGCAGCACAATTTCTTTAGTATCTTCATCCTTATATGCATACAAGCCCATTAACTGGTCAATTCTTGTATATTCAATGTTGTCAACGGATTCTGCAATTGAATCGTTTTTATTGACCGTAAAATTGTTTGCCTGAACATAAATTTCTTTAGCAATAATTGCACCTTCAATATTTACCATTGCGCCATTTAAGGTTACAATACCATTAGGAGCATAAATTATTCCTTTGAAATCAGTCAGATTGTTGCAATTGATTGAGATATCTCCGTTCTTGGAATAAAGAATTGCGTTTTCACCATAAATTGCTTCTCCACTCAAGTAAATATTCTGCTCGGCGATAACAGTATGATTAACTTTAACTGTACTTCCGCTTGCAGAATAAACATCGCTGCTGTAAATATTAGACTCCGTTTCAACAGCAGTTCCACCAAAATAACCGTTGGAGATTGACTGTGCATCGGAATTCAACATGAGCATAAGACCATCATTCAAATTCAACAGTTCAGCGGTTTGCTGAACTTCTCCGTTAATGTTAGGATTTGCTGATTGAACTGACAAATTGCCTGTTTGAATAACAAACTCAAATCCCTGTTGAATTTCAACAGCAGCCGTATTGTTTGAATTGAAATTTGCTTCATCTGCAAATGCCGACATACCCATGTTAACCGAGAGTGCGGCAATCAATGCAAATGAAACGATTTTACTAAAAGTTTTCCTTTTCATTGATTTCTCCTTCTTTAAATTGTTTTCGTTGAACTGTATTTGGTAAGCGTTTCGTAATTGTCTCCTGCATAAACCTTAAAAACAGTTTTTAAGCGATATGTACCTTTTGATAAACTACTCTTGCTGTTTGTCGCATAACCTTTGTAACCGACATCTGTTTCAATCCAGCAGCTGACTTGACTCCAACTACCTGTTGATGTCTTTTTCTGCAACGTTTGAGTGATAACGATTTTAGTCGTTTCATTTCTGTAACCTGTTGCTTGACTTATGCAATTTGCAGTAGTTCCGGAAACAGAAAGTGTTGAACTGCATGAAGAAGTGTATAAATTATATACAGATACTTCTTGTGCCAATACTGTACTGCTTAAACAAACTACTGCCACAATGGTCATTACAATTGCCGCAATTATTTTCTTTGCCATAAAATTCACCTCCTGTTTTAAATTAGAATAGACAAGAAAATATTTACAATTTTCTCATTCTACTCTAAATAACAAAACAAGAGGCGTTTTCCTGACATAAAATTTGAATTTTTGTACCTATTCTATCTTTTTCACAGAATTTACAATCTTTATCAGTTCACTTTTGTTAATATTTGATGATACATCAATAATATAATCACCAATATCCCAAATTATATGGGAGTAATTATGATTATCATAAAAATAAACTGCTTCTTTTCCGTTTATATCTATAGCTGTTGTTTCAGCGTTTTCCGTATTTATAAGTAAATCATATGCTGATTTGGTATATTGGGAAAAATCAATTACATAGTTGTCATTAACATAAACTGTATTTCTGAATGTTTCATTATACTCATGATAGTCAATAGTATAATCGTTTAAATCATAAGTTATTTCATATTTTTCTTCTATAATTTCAGGAGCATTGCCATCATCCACTGTCTGAACAATTGAAAATTTTTCAAACGTTCTTACAATAAAATTAATAACAGCGTTTCTGAGTGCGTCTACGCTCATAATTGTTGCAGAGGATGGCTATACTATCGCCTGTCCAGAGATGAAGATGAGGAAATGAACAGTCTTCAAAATCAGCGGCAGATACTTGCCGACTACGCAGAACAGAACGGTCATGAAATTGTCGGTGAAAGCTTTGATGACAACGTTTCAGGCATGACGTTTCAAAGAAAAGGTCTTGGGGAACTTGAACTTGCGGTGGATGAAAACAGAATAGATGCTGTGCTGGTAAAAGATTTGTCCCGTCTGGGCAGACACAGAACACAGACTGCGTTGTTCATAGATCACCTCAGAGAGAACAATGTCAAGGTGATTTCTGTGACTGAGGGCATTGACACAGCAAATGAAAACGACGATTTGCTGATAGGATTCAAGCAGATTTTCAATGATTTTTATGCGAAAGACATAAGCAAAAAAGTCAGGGCAGGGGTGCGTCAAAAGCAGAAGAACGGCATGGTTGTAAATCTTCCGATGGGATATTACAAGGACAAAAACACAAACGAAGTTCTGATTGACGAGATTGCAGCCGACATTATTCGGGAGATTTTTCAGAAATATATCGACGGTTACGGTCTTACTACCATAGCAAGGGAGTTAAACAGCCGAAACATAAAGTCACCGGAGTACTTTTCACACAGAAAAACAGGAGCACAGCGAACACAGATGTGTCAGAAATTTCTATGGACTCAGACGACGGTCAAACGGCTGCTTCAGAATGAAATTTACACAGGAACGCTTGTGAATCACAAAACTGTTACGAGCAAAATTTACAAGACCAGAAGCTTTGTTCCGGATAATGAACAGTACAGGCATGAAAACTTTCTGCCGCCGATAATTGATATGAATGTGTGGGATAAGGCACAGATATTGCTTGAACAGCGTCCGAAATCTAATGTAAGGGCGGCTGACGGCAGGAAGATACATAGATACTGCGGCATGATAAAATGTGCAGAATGCGGAGCAATTCTGATAGCCAAAAGGAGAAAATATTCTGACGGAACAGAATGGGTGGAGTACACCTGTAACAGTCACCACAGATACGGAAAAGAATACTGTACTCCTCATAGAATCCGTGAAGAACAGCTTGATGAAATTGTAACTGGTGAAGTTCTGAGGCTGAAAAATAAGATACTGTACGAAAGTGAAAAGTACGATAAAATTATTAAGGACTGGCTGAAAGAAAAGCCGAGGTGTGAGCAGAGAATATCTCAGCACAAGGATAAAATATCTGTACTGAAAAATCAGATTGAGAATCTGATTATGGAGAGAATCGGTGACCGTGAACACGCTGAAATTTACAATGGCATGATAAAGAAACGTGAAGAAGAAATAGACTGTCTTGAACAGAAAATTGCTGATATTCTGAATTATTCCGAGGTCAGCCGGAAAAAGAAAGAGCAGCTGAAAAGTACTCAACAGCTGCTTGAAGAAGTGTTGAAAGAACCTAAAATTACAGATGCTGATTTAAGGTTACTAATTGAAAAGGTACTTATTCATCAGAATGAAGATAAGAGTATTGATGTGCGGCTTGAATTTAATGGGGATTTTGATGAAAAAGTGATTGGATAAAAATAACGGATTCCGTAAATGGGAATCCGTTTTGTATTGGTACGGGTGACAGGACTTGAACCTGCACACCTTTCGGCATTAGAACCTAAATCTAACGTGTCTGCCAGTTTCACCACACCCGCACATATTATTTAATAACTATTACATTATAGCATAAAAGTTTCATTTTGTCAAGACTAAGTGAATTCCGGAACAGATTAAAAAAGTTGACTTGCATTTTTTGCTGTGATATACTTAAAGCAAACAGTCATTATAAGGAGGACACATTGAAAAAGAAATTTACAATACTCATTCCGGCAATGCTTGACTTTCATTTCCCGCTGCTCAGATATGCATTCTGTTCTCCGGATTATGAAGCAGTGATACTTGACAATGATAAAAATATTGCTTATACCGGACTTAAATATCTTCACAATGATCTGTGCTATCCCGTTATACTCATAGCAGGACAGTTTATATCTGCACTTGAAAGCGGAAAGTATGATGAATCATCAACAGCCCTTATGATACCCCAGGCAGGAGATGCCTGCAGGGGTTCAAATTATATCCACATGATAAGAAAAGCTTTAAAGCTTTCGGGTTTCGGGCATATTCCGATAATTTCACTGAATTTTAAAGGACTTGAAAAGCAAAACACTCTTAAAATCAGCATAGGCATGATAAGGAGAGGCTTAGCCGCAGTTATGTTTGGTGATATACTTATGATTTTGCGAAATCAGATTTGTGCCTATGAAAAACATTCCGGGGAAACAGAACATAAAGTTGAAATCTGGACTGAACGTCTGAAACAGGGTTTGCTTAACGGAAAGCTACTTTCAGGGAGAGCAATGAAAAAGACATTTTACGCAATTGCAGAAGACTTTTCCAGAATTGAAACTGTTAAAACCCAAAAGCCTGTTATAGGGATAGTCGGGGAACTTTACGTCAAATACTGCCGTCTTGGAAATGCGGATATATGTCAATACCTTAAAAATGAGGGCTGTGGTGTTTATATCAACGGGTTTTCGTGGTATCTTCTTTATTATGTTGATACTCACCTTGCTGAAAGCGGTCTGGTTATCGGTGCAGGGTACAAGGGAATAATGAAATATCTTGAAAAGATTCAGGAGTCAATGACAGACGCACTGGTGAAAAACGGCTTTTACTGTTGTGAGCCTTTCAGCATATTCAAAAACAATGCGGCTGAATATGTCAGCTTTGGCTGTGATATCGCCGACGGCTGGCTTATCGGCGCTGAAATCGTAAATATTTATAGGAGTGTATGCAGAAAAATTGCCTGTGTTCAGCCTTTCGGCTGTATGCCTAATCATGTTTTCGGAAAAGGTATTTATTCTTCACTCCAGCGCAGGCTTGACGGTATCATGCTTTCAAGCATTGATTTTGATTCGGGGAGTGCTGATGTCAATCTGAAAAACAGGCTTAGTATGCTTATAAATCTGTAATAGAGATTATTGCTCCGCCAATTAACTATTGAACTTTCTGCTTGTTCTAAAGCTGAAATCTGTCGTCAGAAAAACTTGCAATACGACAGTATTCCTGAGTTTTTCTTCCTAAGCTTTCATCTCTATCTCTGCGCATAAATATTCAATTGTTAATTGGTGGAGCAATATCTTTTAAAACTGCTGTTGAAACGGCAGTTTTATTTTTTGAAAATATTTTTATGAATATTTGACATTAAATGTGAAATGGGTTATAATTAATATAAGTGTATAAATTTGATTTTTCCGGAAAATATAAAGGAAGTACTGATTAAATCTATGAATCCGTCTGGAAGGAAAAATTATATGAATACACAGGATTATGATGAAAATGAAAAGCATAATGATGATAATGAAACAACTGAAACCGACGAGGAACTTGACAGGGCAGAGCTTATTGAAAAAACCGGAGAGGTTATTTCGCATAACGCCAAGCACCTTATCCACTGCCTTACTATAATCGGTCAGGTTGAGGGGCATTATGTTCTGCCGTCACAGAACAAAACAACAAAATATGAGCATATCATGCCGTCACTTGTTGCAATTGAACAGGACAGAACTATCGAGGGGCTTGTTATCATTCTCAACACAGTGGGCGGTGACGTGGAAGCAGGACTTGCAATAGCCGAACTTATCGCCGGAATGAAAACGCCTACAGTTTCACTTGTTGTGGGAGGAGGTCACTCTATCGGCGTACCACTTGCGGTCAGTGCAATGAAATCTTTTATTGTACCGTCAGCTACAATGACCATTCACCCGGTAAGAATGAACGGTCTGGTACTGGGAGTGCCGCAGACATTATCATACTTTGACAAAATGCAGGACAGGATAGTAAATTTTGTTACAGCAAAAAGCGGTATCAGTGAGGAAAATTTCCGCAGTCTTATGATGCAGACCGGTGAGCTTGTAATGGACGTTGGTACAGTCGTGGACGGAGAAAAGGCGGTTGAACTTGGTCTTATTGACAGACTCGGGGGGTTAAGCGACGCCATTGAATGTCTTTATGAGCTTATCGAACAGTCGGACGAGAAATATCCAGATAATGACAAAACGGAGGAAAAGCAATGATTCTTCATACTATTATAAGTCCGGAGGATATTTTTTATCAGAAGCCATCAAGGGAAGTTAAAAATTCAGAACCTTTTTCAACAGATCCTTATTACTATCTAAATAAGGACAATTATTATAAGAAATATGTACAGCAGCGGAATTGATTTTCCGCTGAATGTACTTAATACAGGAGGAATTATATGTCATTTTTAGAAGCACTTATGCAGGGAATTATTCAGGGACTGACAGAGTTTCTGCCGGTTTCAAGTTCAGGTCATCTTTCGCTTTATCAGCATTTCACAGGCAACAGCGGAGAGGGTGCACTGCTCTTTTCGGCGATTTTGCATTTAGGTACGCTTGCGGCGGTATTTATCGCTTTCAGAAAAACTATATGCGAACTGATCCTTGAATTTTTCTCACTTATAAAGGATATATTCACAGGAAAATTCAAGTGGAAAACAATGAATCCGCAAAGACGTGCCATAATAATGCTTGTGATATCATTACTCATGCTCATACCGTTTTACATATTCAAAGACTATTTTGAAAAGGTATCAGAGGACAGTGATATTGTCATAGAGGGTATATGCTTCCTCTATACATCTGTGATACTTTTCATTTCAGACAGATGTGTTAAAGGCAATAAGAAATTCGGGGATATATCCGTTAAAAATGCCGTTACTGTAGGTACATTCCAGGGAATAGCACTTCTCCCGGGCGTTTCACGTTCCGGCTCCACCATTTCAAGCGGTCTTTTCTGCGGCTTTGAAAGAGGTACTGCTGTTGAATATTCGTTTATACTGGGTATTCCGGCAATACTGGGCGGATGTCTTTTACAAGTCAAGGACGCAGTTGAACAGAAAGCAATGGATATAAATATTCTTAATTTTGCAGTTGGTTTCATATCTGCGGCAGTTGTGGGAATCTGTGCAATTAAAATGGTAAACTGGCTTGTAAAGTCTGACAAATTCAAGGTTTTTGCAATTTATACATTCATTCTCGGTATAATTGTTACGGGTATCGGAATCTTTGAACACTCTGTAGGAATGAATATCGTAGATTATTTCAGGAAATAAAAACATAGAGAGGACAATAAAACGTGGCGGAGAGGAAAAAGAAAGCTGCGTCAACCGGAAAAAAGGGCGGCGCTAAAAATACAAATACAAAAAAAGCGGCGTCTGAGCCGAAAAAGAGCCGTACTGCTGTTCAGGGACAAAAAGACCCTGTAAATCAGTTCTGGTCGGTTATACTTTTCGCCTGCGGAATACTGATTTTTCTGTTTACGGTTATAAGCGGCAGCAGCGGCTGGCTTTTTATACATAACCTGCTGAGAGGACTTTTCGGAATAGCGGTTTTTCTTGTACCGGTTATTCTTATTTATACGGCTCTTCTTATCAGCATGGAAAAGTCACAGCAGACTGTTTCAGGGCGGGCACTCTGGGGCGTGGGGCTTACTCTGCTCAGCAGCTCAGTGGTGCAGATAATGTTCGTGGGCGAGGCAGAGGGAAATTCATTTATGGAAAAATGCAGGTTCCTCTATCAGTCGGGACTTGAACTGGAGGGCGGCGGCCTTTTAAGCGCACTCATTGCATGGCCTCTGATAAAACTGTTCGGCAGTATCGGTTCAAAAATAATCGTTTGTATTCTGCTGTTTATTTTTATTATGCTCCTTTCAAATCTGACTCTGTTCCAGTTTTTCGGAATATTCTATAAGCCCTTTGTTAAGATGTTCCGTTCCCTTAAAGAGATAAGGGAGGAAAACAAGATACTTGATGCCTATGAGGACTGGGAGTATGACGAGGAGCAGGAGGCGATAAATCTTGCCAATTCAGGCGGCAGGGAAAATGATACTGTTCCGGATTACCCTGATGATATTCCGGATATTCCTGTTGACAATGAACCGGAGCAGATACCGCAGTTTGAACCATCAGAACCGGAGGACTATCCCGATTCTGATATTGATATACCAATAAATGATGATCTGCCTGTGCCGGCAGCTGCAAATAAAACTGAAAAAGTATCTGATAATACTCCTCAGCAGACCGCTGAAAACACTGCTCCGCTCAGCGAACTTGACGCACTGGTTGAAAAGGCAGTTGTAGGCGGTGAAAAGGATGATATGCCGGAAAACTTTGCTGAAAAGGCAGAGAAAGCGGCAATGACTGCACCGGAAAAAGATGAAATAAAACCGGCTGCGGTAAAGCAGTATGTACTGCCGCCTATAGACCTTTTAAGCAGGTCGGTTTCAAAGGCTAATGATCCGGCTGCGGCTGCGGAACTTAAAGAAAAGGCAGATACCCTTATAAGTACCCTCAAAAGTTTTGGAGTTACTGCGAGAATTGTGGCAATTCAGAGAGGTCCGAGGGTTACAAGATACGAGATACAGCCGGCGGCAGGGGTCAAGGTTTCAAAAATCACCAATCTTTCAGACGATATTGCTCTGAACCTTGCGGCGGCAGGCGTTCGTATAGAAGCCCCGATTCCGGGCAAGGCGGCAATTGGTATTGAAATACCGAATACCAATCAGGACATTGTTTCCATTCGTGAGGTTATTGAAAGTCCGGAATTTAAAAATGCAAAGAGCAAGCTTGCATTTGCAGTGGGCAAGGATATTGCCGGAAACATTATTGTGGGTGATGTTGCCAAAATGCCTCACATGATTATTGCCGGAACTACCGGTTCAGGTAAATCTGTATGCACAAACTCAATTATCATGTCACTGCTTTACCGTACAAAGCCTGAAGAGGTAAAGCTTATCCTTATCGACCCTAAAATGGTTGAGTTTACCACATATAACGGAATTCCGCATTTGCTTATTCCGGTTGTGACCGACCCTCGTCAGGCGGCAGGTGCGCTTAACTGGGGTGTACAGGAAATGCTGAGGAGATACAAGCTTTTTGCAGACAACAATGTCCGTGACTTAGGGGGCTACAACGAAATTGCGGAAAGCCGGGGAATTGAAAAGCTGCCGCAGATAGTTATTGCAATCGACGAATTTTCCGACCTTATGATGGCGGCATCAAAAGAAGTTGAGGACTCAGTCTGCCGTCTGGCACAGATGGCGAGAGCTGCGGGAATGCACCTTATTATCGCAACACAGCGTCCGACAACTGACGTTATCACAGGTCTTATCAAGGCCAATATTCCAAGCCGTATTGCTCTTTCTGTTCAGTCGCAGGTGGATTCAAGAACAATTCTTGACACACAGGGTGCTGAAAAGCTTTTAGGCTACGGTGATATGCTTTATTACCCTAATGGTATGCAGAAACCGCTGAGAGTTCAGGGCTGTTTCTGTTCTACAAAGGAAGTTGAATCCATAGTCGGATTTATTAAGGAAGAGTCTGTTTCTGAATACAACAATGACATTATTGAAGCTGTTGAACAGAGTATGCCGGCTGAAAAGGGTGAGAAAATCGAAGCCGCAAGCGACCTTACCGGAGACGGCGATGAGGTTCTCATTGAAAAGGCTATCGATGTTGTGGTGGAAATGGGACAGGCGTCTACGTCTTCGCTCCAGAGAAAGTTGAAGCTTGGTTATGCAAGAGCGGCAAGAATAATAGACGAACTGGAAAACATGGGTGTTGTGGGACCTTATGAGGGTGCCAAACCGAGAAAGGTAATCATGACAAAACAGCAGTGGGCAGAAAGAAGAATGAATAAAAAGGCGGATTAAAAAATGAACGGTTTTCTTCCGGTTTCACGCAGGGATATGGAAGAGCGTGGAATCAAGCAGTTTGATTTTATATACGTTACTGGTGACGCTTATGTTGACCACCCGAGTTTCGGTGCGGCGATAATTACACGTCTGCTGGAGGACTTAGGTTACACTGTGGGAATAATCTCTCAGCCGGACTGGAAAAGTGACAGGGATTTCAAAATGTACGGCGCACCACGTCTTGCGTTTCTGGTGACTGCCGGAAATATCGACTCAATGGTGGCTCACTACACTGCCGCAAAGAGAAAGCGTTCCGATGACGCATACACTCCCGGCGGAAAGGCTGGGAAACGTCCGGACAGGGCGGTTATTGTGTACTGCCAGAGAATCCGTGAGATTTTCGGTGACATTCCCATAGCCATAGGGGGACTTGAAGCGTCTTTACGCCGTTTTGCGCACTATGACTACTGGGACGACTGCGTAAGACCGTCGGTACTTGTTGACAGCGGCGCAGACCTGCTTATGTACGGCATGGGAGAACATCAGATAACTGAAATTGCAAAACGTCTTGACAGCGGTGAAAGCATACATGAAATGCACGATATCAGGGGTACCTGTTATCTTACAGAGCCGGTGAATACACCAATCGGTGCGGCGGAGTGCGCCTCCTTTGAACAGGTGAAGGAGAACAAAAAGGCTTACGCAAAATCGTGCAGACAGCAGTATGACCAGCAGGACGAGGTTTACGGAAAAACGGTAATTCAGCGCCACGGAAAGATGATGCTTGTGCAGAATCCGCCGGCTCTTAGCCTTACTACCGAAGAACTTGACCACATTTACAGTCTGCCCTATATGAGGGCATATCACCCGTCATACGAAAAGCTGGGAGGAGTGCCGGGAATTGAGGAAGTGCGCTTTTCAATAACCCATAACAGGGGCTGTTTCGGCTACTGTAATTTCTGTTCTATTGCACTTCATCAGGGGCGCAGAATTACCTGCCGCAGTGAAAAATCAATACTTGAAGAGGCAGAAAAAATCACGAAAATGCCGGATTTCAAAGGGTATATCCATGATGTGGGAGGTCCTACGGCGAATTTCAGAAAGCCGTCCTGTGAAAAGCAGATGAAGCTTGGACTTTGCAAGGGGAAAAAGTGTCTGGCACCTACACCTTGCCCGAATCTTGACGTTGACCACACGGAATATATCGACATTTTAAGAAAACTCCGCAAAGTAAAGGGCGTTAAGAAAGTTTTTATCCGTTCGGGTATCAGATACGATTATCTCATGGAGGACGAGAGCGACGAGTTTATAAAGGAGCTTATCAAATATCATGTAAGCGGACAGCTTAAGGTTGCGCCGGAACACTGTTCAGCGGCGGTTCTTGATAAGATGGGCAAACCCCATATTGAAGCTTACAGGAAGTTTCAGAAACGATTTTACGAGATAACAAAGGGTGTGGGCAAGGAACAGTATCTTGTGCCTTACCTTATGTCGTCACACCCCGGAAGTACCCTTAAAGAGGCGATAGACCTTGCAGTGTTCCTGAAAGAAAATAATATGCACCCCGAACAGGTTCAGGACTTTTACCCTACTCCGGGAACCCTTTCAACCTGTATGTTCTATACCGGTCTTGACCCCTACACAATGGAAGAAGTCTATGTGCCGAAAACTCCGGAGGAAAAGAAAATGCAGAGAACGCTTTTGCAGTACTTTAAGCCGGAAAACAAGAAAATCGTTATTGCCGCACTGAAAAAAGCAGGTCGGCAGGATCTTATAGGCTACGGCAAAAATTGTCTTGTAACGCCGGAAAGCGGCAGACAGGAAAAGACAACACGAAATAACAGCAGACAGAAAGGCAGTGCAAAATGGCAAAAACCAAAAGCAAAAAGAAAGTAACAGGCAGTTTTCTTGCCGTTGTTCTGATTGTAGCAGTCGGACTTGTGGCTGCTCACTTCCTTGATATATTTACCCTTGACGACTGGAAATCACTTCTGGGAATAAGTGATTCTTCAGCGGAGGAAACGGCAGAAGTCCACTTTATTGACGTTGGTCAGGGGGACTGCGAACTGGTTATCTCACAGGGCGAGGCTCTGCTTATTGACACGGGTGAAAAGGAAAACGCACAGGCGGTTTGTGAATATATAAGAGAACAGGGCATTGATACGATAAAATATATGCTGTTGACGCATCAGCATTCTGATCACATGGGCGGTGCGTCTGAGATAATAAACAGCATGGAAGTTGAAAATATAATTATCCCTAAACTGCCGGAGGACATGACTCCTACAACGAAATTTTATGAAAATTTTCTGTTAAGCGTTCAGGAAACGGGCTTGAAGCTGACTTCGGCTGAACCGGGTTCGGTTTACCAGATAGGGGAATGCAGTCTGGAGATAGTTGCTCCGGTTGATGTATATGACGATTTGAACAATTTTTCAGCGGCATCAATTCTGACCCATGGTGACGATACATTCTTTTTTGCCGGTGACATTGAAAAGAAAGCTGAAAAAGATATTCTTGAATCTGGCAGAATGAGGGATATTGACGTGCTAAAGGCGGCTCACCACGGCAGCAGTACATCAAGCTGCAAGGATTTTCTTGAAGTGGCACAGCCGGACTATGCAGTTATCTGCTGCGGTGACAAGAATTCCTATAATCACCCTAATACGAAAACTGTTGAGAGAATACGAAAATATACAGAGAATATTTACAGGACTGATATTGACGGAACTGTTGTGTTTACATCTTCCGGCGATGAACTGAGTGTGTATACTGAAAAGGGGAATAATCCTTGCTGATACTTGAAAGATTTGAGGGGGATACTGCCATTATCGAAAACGGTGACGACAGGCTTGAAGTTGAAAAAAAGCTTGTTTCTGCTGATGCTAAAGAGGGCGACGTACTGAAACTGGAAAACGGCAGGTATTTTCCTGACAAAGAGGAAACAATAAAACGGAGAGAAAAAATAACAAAGCTGCAAAACAGCCTATGGAGTTGACAATGGAGGCAGATGTAATTATAATCGGCGGCGGTGCTGCCGGAGCAATGGCAGGGGTACACTCCGCAAGATTCGGGAACAAAGTAATCATCTTTGAGCCTAACGGTAAAATAGGCAAAAAGCTTTTTATTACCGGCAAGGGCAGATGCAATGTGACAAACAACTGCTCCAATGATGAGCTGATACGGAACATTCCAAGAAATCCGAGGTTTCTTTACAGTGCTTTTTCACAGTATTCAACTGAAGATGTAATGAACTTTTTCGAGTGGGCAGGAGTACCGCTGAAAACCGAAAGGGGAAACAGAGTATTTCCGGTAAGCGACAAGTCGGCTGATATTATTGCAGCCCTTGAACGTGAACTGAAAGCCGCTGACGTAAAGATAATTCCCGAAAGAGTGAAATCTCTGATAATTGAGGACGGCGTTTGCTGCGGTGTTAAAACCGAAAGCGGAGAGTATCGCTCACGCTCTGTGCTGATTGCCACAGGGGGCAAGTCCTATCCGCAGACCGGTTCGACCGGCGACGGCTACACCCTTGCAAAAAGCGCCGGACACACGGTAACAAAGCTTGAACCCTCGCTGATTCCTCTTGTGTGCAATGAAAAGTACTGTGCCGACATGATGGGGCTTTCATTGAAAAATGTCACACTTTCTCTGTATGACGGTGACAGGAAAATTTTCAGTGAACTGGGTGAAATGCTGTTTACTCATTTCGGTGTTTCCGGACCGCTTGTTTTAAGCGCAAGTTCTCATATTGAAAAAATGCAGCCGGACAGATACAGTCTTAAAATCGACCTGAAACCCGGTCTTACACACCAGCAGCTTGACGCAAGACTGCAAAGGGATTTCGGTGAGAACATAAACCGTATTTTCGGCAATTCACTTTCAAAACTGTTGCCGGCAAAGCTTATACCTGTTGCGGTAAGGCTTTCAGGCATTGAGGGGGAGCGTCGGATAAATCAGGTTACCCGTGAGGAGCGTGTACGGTTCGGTGAACTGCTCAAAGCGTTTCCGCTTACAGTAAAAGGATTCAGACCTATTGAAGAGGCCATTATTACAAGCGGCGGTGTGGACGTTAAGGAGATAAACCCGAAAACTATGGAATCAAAGCTTGTGAAGTCCCTTTATTTTGCCGGAGAAGTCATTGATGTTGACGGGTATACCGGCGGATTTAATTTACAGATTGCTTTTTCTACCGCATATTGTGCGGCAATGAATATGTAAGGAGAGAATGATTATGATAAATGTTGCTATTGACGGTCCTGCCGGAGCAGGAAAAAGCTCAATTGCCAAAGCCACAGCTGCTGAAATTGGTTTTATATATGTTGATACAGGTGCGCTTTACCGTTCGGTTGCGCTGTTTGCTCTTGAAAATGGTCTTGACAGTGACGACCTTGTAAAGTCTCTGGACAAGATAAATGTAAGCCTTGAATTTATAGACGGCAGTCAGCACGTTATTTTAAACGGCGCTGATGTTTCTGACAAGATAAGAACGGCAGAAGTTTCCATGAATGCCTCAAAGGTTTCGGCAATTCCGGCGGTAAGGGAATTTCTTTTCGGACTGCAGAAAAAAATTGCAGCGGAAAACAATATAATCATGGACGGCCGTGACATCGGAACAGTAGTTCTGCCGGATGCTGACCTGAAAGTATTTCTCACAGCGTCAGCTGAGGAAAGGGCAAACCGCCGCTTCAAGGAGATGACTGATTCCGGAGTAACCTACGAACAGGTGCTGGAGGACATAAAGCAGCGTGACTATAACGATATGCACAGGGATATTTCGCCCCTGAAACAGGCTGAGGACGCAGTACTGCTTGATACAACAGGCATGACAGTGGAAGAGGTTAAAAATAAGCTTAAAGACATGATTTTGGAAATAAAACCGGAGAAATGATATGCAGAAAACAAGTATATTTTTTAAATGTTTGTATGGATTTGTAAAAGGAATCTATTACGGGTTTTACAATGTTAAGGTGGAGGGGCGTGAAAATCTGCCGGATTGTCCGTTTATAATCGCCGCAAATCACAGAACCTTTGCTGATCCGCCGCTGCTTGCGGTAACTTCCGGCTGCAGCAAATTCGGGTTTGTTGCTAAGGAAGAACTTTTTAAGGTTCCGGTTTTTGGCTGGCTTATAAGAAAGCTTGGTGCATTTCCGGTTACAAGGGGGAAAGGTGATTTTTCAGTTATTAATGAATCGGTGTCGAGGCTGAAAGAGGGAAAGCGTCTTGTTATTTTTCCGGAGGGAACACGCAGTAAGACAGGAAAAGTCGGCAAAGGCAAAACAGGTGTTGCCCTTATTGCGGCAAGAGCAGGAGTTCCTGTTGTTCCTGCCGGAATAGTTTTTAAGGGGAAACTGCATTTCAGATCAAAAGTGACAATAAAATACGGCAAACCCTTAATGCCGGAAGAACTGAATCTGAGTCAGGAGCCTACGCCACATGAACTGAAGACTGTAAAGGGAAAAATCATGGATTCCATTGTTGCTCTTGCAGAGGGGGAAGAAAATGGCTGAAATCAAAACTGCAAAAACTGCCGGGTTCTGCTTTGGGGTTGACAGGGCGGTAAAGCTTGTGTATGAGGAACTTGAAAAGCACAGCGGAAGGGTTGCGACCTTAGGTCCTATCATTCACAATCGTGACGTTGTTGACGATATGAAAAAAAAGGGAGTCCGCATAATCGAAAGCGTGGACGAGCTTGAAGCAGGCGAAAAGGCTGTGATTCGTTCCCACGGCGTCGGCAGAAAAATCTATGATGAACTTGTACAGAAAGGGAACGAGTTTATTGACGCTACCTGTCCTTTTGTGGCAAGGATTCATAAAATAGTCCGTGAAAAATCCGAAGAGGGATATTTCATTCTCATTGCCGGAGATAAAAATCATCCGGAGGTGCAGGGAATCGTTGGTCATTGTGACGAAAATTGCCTTGTTTTTAAGGACGAAAGTGAGCTAAAAGACTTTTTTGAAAAAAAATATAAAAAATTAGAAAAAAAGCTTGCAATTGTTGCGCAAACGACGTATAATATATTAGTATGGGGAGAGTGTCTGAAAGCTATTCCGGAGGATAAGGAAAATATCCTCGTTTTCGACACGATCTGCAATGCGACCTCACAGAGACAGTCTGATGCTGCTTTGCTCTCTGAAGAGGCTGACGTTATGATTGTTGTAGGCGGAAAAAACAGTTCAAACACAGTTAAACTTTTTAATGTTTGCTCTGAACACTGCCGTTCCTATCATATAGAAAATGCGGACGAGCTTTACACACTGAACCTGAAAAATGCTGATAAAATAGGCATTACTGCCGGGGCATCCACACCGGCTTATATAATTAAGGAGGTACAAAATACCATGGCTGAAATTTTAGAGGACATTAATTTTGAGGAGGCGCTGGAGCAGTCCTTCAAGAAAGTACATACAGGAGAGCGTGTTAAAGGCTATATTGCCGCACTTAACAATAGTGAAGCAATCGTAGATATCGGAACAAAGCATACTGGTTATGTTCCGCTTTCTGAACTGACTGATGACCCTTCAAAGAAACCGTCTGACGTTGTAAGCGTAGGCGAAGAAGTTGATCTTATCGTAACAAAGATCAATGATCAGGAAGGCATTGTTATGCTTTCAAAGAAAAAGGTAGACGAACTTGTTGGCTTTGATAACATTACAAAGGCAAAGGACGAGGAAAAGGTACTTGAGGGTATCGTTCAGAACGTTGTTAAGGGCGGCGTACTCGTTTCTGTTGACGGTGTAAAGGTATTCGTTCCTGCATCACAGACAGGCGTTCCCCGTGACAAGAGTCTTGACGAACTGCTCAAGAAAAAGGTTGAACTTAAAGTTATCGAAGTAAACGAAGCACGCCGCAGAGCAGTTGGCTCAATCAAGGCAGTTGCAAAGGCACAGAAGGAAGCTGCAAAGGCTGCATTCTGGGAAACAGCTGAAGTAGGCAAGGTTTACAAGGGTGAAGTTAAGTCACTTACAAACTACGGCGCATTCGTTGACCTTGGCGGTATTGACGGAATGGTTCACATTTCCGAACTTTCATGGAGCAGAATCAAGCACCCGAGTCAGGTTGTAAACGTTGGTGACGTTCTTGAAGTTTACATCAAGGAACTTGACAAGGAAGCCGGCAGAATCTCTCTCGGATTCAAGAAGGCAGAGGATAACCCATGGGTTAAGTTTGAAAACAACTACAAGGTAGGCGATGTTGTTAAGGCTAAGGTTGTTTCAATTACACCTTTTGGCGCATTTGCTCAGATTATTGAGGGCGTTGACGGTCTTATCCACATTTCTCAGATTGCTGACCAGAGAGTTGAAAACGTTGCTGACGTTCTTAAGGTTGGTCAGGAAGTTGAAGCTAAGATTACTGAAGTTGATATCGAAAAGAAGAGAATCAGCATTTCAATGAGAGCACTGCTTGAACCTGAAAAGGAAGAAGAAGCAGAGGACGCTGAATAATTATCAGTTAAAATCAGAATAAATTCAGGGCGGGTTGTAAAACTCGCCTTAATTTATATATAATATGGGGGCAGAATAAATGAGAAAGAGAGCAGCATTACTTTTTTTGTCGGCACTTGTGCTGATGAGCGGCTGTGAAAAAATAGATGACTCAAAAGAAAAAAATACTGCGGCAGCGGAGGATATGGTTTCCCAGTCAGCTGAAATAAGTCAGACTGAAAACGAAACGTCCGCTGCTGAAACAGAGGCAGCTGCTGAAACTGAGATAGCAGAAGAAACTGAAACAACTGAAACAACAGAAACAACAGAAACAACTGAAGAAACACAGGAGCAGTCCTTGGAAATATCAGAAGAGGATTACGAAAATGTCCTTGACAACATTGCATTTGTCGGGGATTCAGTGACTTCCGGTTTCAGCGCATATCAGAAGGTTGACATGGACAAGGTTTTCGCAACACCATGCGTGGGACCTTCAAATATAAGGGATTATTCTTTTGAGTACGGCGGAGATGAATATGCGGCGCTTACAATATTAAACTTTGAACAGCCGGATTATGTTGTAATTTCCATGGGGCTTAACGATATAAACACATATTCTCCGGAAAATTTTTCAGAAATTTATATGGATTTTGTTGAGGACGCAATGGCTGTCTGTGAGGACTCACAGTTTTACATCTTTTCCGTAACGCCTGTTGCGGCGGAATGTGAAAACATTACAAACGATACCATTGACGGTGTGAATGCACAGCTTGAAAAAACAGTTTCGGAATACGGCAGTGACAGGCTGCATTATGTGGACTGCAATACTGTACTCAAAAATGAAAACGGCTGTCTGGCAGGCGATTTTTCCGGCGGCGACGGAATACATTTAAGCAGCGGTGCTTATGACGTTATGCTTGAAAAGCTTGTGTGCAGTATTTCCGGAGAATAATCGGGGAAATACTGCGTAAAATATACGGTAAATAAACCTGCGGGGAGGTACTGATTTTGACTGACGGAAGAAATCTTTCAATGCTCATGGATTTCTATGAGCTGACTATGAGCAACGGATACTTAAAAAACGGTCTGGGGGACACTATCGTTTATTTTGATATGTTTTTCAGACGTGTTCCGGAAAACGGCGGCTATGCGATTTTTGCCGGACTGGAACAGGTTATCTCATATATTGAGTCCCTGAAATTTACCGAAGAGGACATTGAATTTCTCAGAGCAAAGGGGATTTTCTGCGAGGAATTTCTTGATTATCTGCGTGATTTTAAGTTTACCTGCAACGTGTGGGCAGTGCCGGAGGGTACTCCTGTTTTTCCGAATGAGCCGCTTGTTACTGTAAGAGGACCGGTCATTCAGGCACAGCTTATTGAAACAATGCTGCTGCTGATTCTGAATCATCAGAGCCTTATTGCCACAAAGGCAAGCAGAATAGTCAGAGCCGCACAGGGACGTCCTGTCATGGAGTTCGGTTCGAGAAGAGCACAGGGGGCTGACGGTGCGGTGTACGGTGCAAGAGCGGCTTATATCGGCGGTTGTGCCGGAACAGCCTGTACCATATCCGACAGGGATTTTTCCGTTCCTGCACTGGGTACTATGGCGCACAGCTGGGTACAGCTTTTCCCGTCCGAGATTGACGCTTTCAGAGCCTATGCGGAGTGCTATCCGGATAACTGTGTACTGCTGGTTGATACCTACAACGTGCTGAAATCGGGCGTTCCCAATGCAATAAAGGTGTTCAGAGAACTTGCAGAAAAAGGGTATAACTGCGGAGGAATACGCATTGACAGCGGTGATATTGCGTACCTATCCAAAAAGGCAAGAAAAATGCTTGACGAGGCTGGTTTCCCTAATCACAAGATAGTTGCGTCAAATTCCCTTGACGAGTACCTCATAAGAGATCTGCTTGTGCAGGGTGCAGCACTTGACAGCTTCGGCGTTGGAGAAAGGCTTGTTACAAGCAAGGCAGAACCGGTTTTCGGAGGAGTTTACAAGCTTGTTGCAGTTGAAGAAAACGGTAAAATTTCGCCGAGGATAAAGCTTTCGGAGAATACTGCTAAAATCACCAACCCCGGCTTTAAGAAACCGGTAAGGCTTTTCTGCAAAAATACCGGAAAAGCTCTTGCGGACGTTATTCTTCTTGAAAATGAGAGGATTGACGAGAGCAGTCCTTACGAGATATTTGACCCGGAACACACCTACAAGAAAAAGCTGCTGACTGATTTTTCCGTAAAGGAACTGCAAAAGGCGGTGTTTGAAAAAGGCGTGTGCGTTTACGACAGACCGTCCGTTGAGGAGATAAGGGAGTACTGTCAGCAGGAGCTTTCAAAGATATGGGACGAGGTAAAGCGTTTTGAGAATCCTCACAAGTATTATGTAGACCTGTCCCATGATTTGTGGAATATGAAACAGGAACTGCTTGACAGGTATTTCCATTTGTAATAATACGGAGGGTAATATGCCGACAACAAAGGAATATTTTGACGGAATACAGCAAAAGCTTTCGGGAATTGAGGACATTTCCTACAGAAAGATGATGGGGGAATATGTTGTTTACTACAAGGACAAGGTTGTCGGCGGACTGTGTGACGACAGGTTTCTTGTAAAGCCTGTGAAGTCTGCCGGAGAGCTTTTGCCGGACGCAGAGCTTGAACTGCCCTACGAGGGCGCAAAGCCTATGCTGAGAGTGGACGACAGCGTAAGCGGAGAGTTTGTTTTAAAGCTTTTTGAAGCAATGTATAATGAACTGCCAAAGCCTAAAAAACGCAAATAATTTTAAATGCCTCGCAATTTCTTGTTTTTTACTATTGCAGAAAATGACGATTTTTGATATAATAAAATAGTATTGATTATTACAGAGTTTCGGAGGGAAAGTATGAAGGTTATAGGAATTATAGGAGCAATGCCGTCAGAGCTTGCTGATATAAGAAAAACTCTTGTCGGTGCGGCTGTTGTAAAGCATTCCGGCTTTGAATTTTACATAAATACCTTTGACGGCAAGCTTGTTGTAAACGCCTGCTGCGGTGTTGCAAAGGTAAATGCGTCTGTCTGCACACAGGTAATGATAGACCATTTTAACGTTGACGCTATTATAAATACGGGCGTTGCCGGTGGTATGGATACGGCTGTAAAGGTGTGCGACATTGTTGTGTCAAACGAAGTTCTCCCACACGATCTGGAACTGAGATTCCTTGACAATTATCCGCCTTACAACAGCATTTTCAAGGCTGACCAGAAGCTTATGGACACAGCCTGTGAGGTGTGCGACGAATTCGGTTACGCAAAGCATATCGGACGTATTGTTTCCGGTGAATCATTTATTTCAAGCAGTGAAGTGAAAAAGCAGATTTGCGACAAGTTTTCGCCCCTTGCAGTTGACATGGAAAGTTCCGCTATCGGTCACTGCGCTTTCATGAATGAAGTTCCGTTTTTAAGCCTGAGATGTATCTCGGACAATGCGGACGACGAGGGCGAAATGTCCTTTGACGAGTTTGAAAAAATTGCCGCAAAGCGTGTTGCGGAAATAGTTCTTGAAATGATTAAGAGGATTTAATATTGAACAGTGAAATGACTTCTGCGGAGTATATTGCCGCAGTATCAGATATAATTTCAAAAAGGGAAAGTCCGCCCCTTGCCTGTGTTCACAGCTACGGCTGTCAGCTGAATTTTTCAGACGGCGAAAAGATAAAGGGTATGCTGGGAAAAATGGGCTACGGCTTTACCGATAATCCCGAAAACGCAGATTTTGTTATTTTCAATACCTGCGCTGTAAGGGAAAACGCCGAGGACAGGGTTTTCGGCAATCTGGGTTTTTTAAAGCACTGCAAGGAGCAGAACCCCTCAATGATAATCGGTCTTTGCGGCTGTATGGCAGGGCTTGACCACGTTATCCAAAAGCTTGAAAAATCGTACCCCTTTGTGGATATCGTTTTCGGCACGTCTGCCCTTGACAGACTTCCACGTCTGCTTTATGAAAAGTTAAACGGCAGAAAAAAAGCCTTTGACACAAATGAGTACAATATGCCTGCCGAGGGACTTGAACAGGTCAGGGACAGCAGTTTCAAGGCGTCAGTGCCTATAATGTACGGCTGCAACAACTTCTGCACCTACTGTATCGTGCCTTACGTCAGAGGGCGTGAGCGCAGCCGCCGTCCGGAGGATATTATAAAGGAAGTGCAGGGACTTGCCCGTGACGGCTACAAGGAAATAATGCTGTTGGGACAGAATGTCAACTCCTACGGCAACGACCTTGAAGAGGACGTGACCTTCTGCGGTCTTTTAAATCAGATAAACGCAGTTGAAGGGGATTTTATAATACGCTTTATGTCCTCTCACCCCAAGGACGCCGGTACTGAACTTATTGACACAATGCTTGAATGTGAAAAAGTGGAGCGTCATCTTCATCTCCCGGTGCAGAGCGGAAGTGATGATATACTTGAAAAAATGAACCGCAGATATACTGTGGAAAAGTACATGGAAACAATAAATCATGCAAGGAACATTGTCCCGGACTTTTCGTTTACCACTGACATTATAGTCGGTTTCCCGAACGAGTCATCGGAGGATTTTGAAAAGACTCTGGAGCTTATGAAACGTGTGAAATACGATAATATTTACTCGTTTATCTACTCAAAGCGCTCCGGAACAAAAGCGGCGCTGATTGAAGACAAAATCTCTGACGCTGAAAAAAGCGAGAGAATGACAAGGCTTTTAGCGCTTCAGCGTGAGATTTCAACGGAAAGCTACAAACGCTTTATCGGCAGAAAAATGCGTGTTCTTGCGGACGCTAAGGGCAAGCGTGAGGGCTGGCTTACGGGCAAGAGCAGTGATTTTATTATAGTGGAATTCGAGGGGGAGGAATCCCTTATCGGACAGTTTGTTGATGTTGAAGTGACTGCCGCTAAAAACTGGGCGGTCACAGGAAAAATCATATAGTAAACGAAAAAAATTCGTTTACTATTAGCCGATTTGCACGGAGCATACGAAGTAAGCGGATGCGCAAGGCAATAAAAATAATAAAGGAGAAAATTAAAATGGACGCAGTTTCAATGGCAAGAGAGCTTGGAAAGCTTATTCAGCAGGACGAAAGATACAAGGCTTATGTTAACGCAAAGGAAGTCAACGACAAGGACGAGGAACTCCAGAAGCTTATCAGCGACTTTGAAATGAAGAGATATGAACTGAACATGGAAATGACAAAGACTGACAAGGACGCAGACAAGCTGAAAGAACTTGACGGCGTTATCAAGAACCTTTACGGAGAGATTATGGTAAATCCCAGCATGGCGCAGTTCAATGTGGCAAAGAACGCTATGGACGGTCTTCTGGCTGAGATAAACAATGTAATCACCGCAAGCGCAAACGGCGAGGACCCTGAAACCTGTCCGTCAAAACCAAGCGGCTGTTCGGGCAGCTGTTCTTCATGCGGCGGCTGTCACTGATAAATAATCATAATTTCAATTTGGCTTTTTCATTTTTTGAAAAGGTCAAATTGCGTAATCGGAGGGTTTAATGGAAATCGACAGAACGAAAATTTCACCCATGATGAGGCAGTATCTTGAAACCAAGGACCTTTATCCTGATACTCTGCTTTTCTTTCGTGTGGGAGATTTTTATGAGATGTTTTTTGATGATGCGCTTACTGCATCAAGGGTGCTGGAACTTACTCTGACGGGCAAGGACTGCGGTCTGGAGGAAAGAGCGCCTATGTGCGGAGTGCCTCATCACAGCTGTGAAATATACATAAAAAGGCTTATTGAGGCGGGATATAAGGTCGCTATATGTGAACAGCTGACCGACCCCTCCGAAAGCAAGGGGCTTGTTGAACGTGACGTAATAAGGATAGTTACTCCGGGTACGCTTATTGAAAGCAGTATGCTGGAGGACGACGACAACAACTATATCTGCTGTGCCTTTTATGACAACGAAAGCTGCGGAGTGTGCTTTGCGGATATTTCAACAGGTGATGTAAAGCTTTTCTGTGCAAAGGGAAAGGATATCGAAAATGATATAATCGACCTGATGTCACGCTATACCCCCTCTGAGATAGTTTTTAATCCGGATTTTCTCTCACTTAAAGATACGCTTAACTTTGTCAAGTCAAGACTTGGCTGTGCCGTTACCCTGAGAGATACCGAGTGCTTTGACCCTAATCTGAAAAAAGAGGCGGTTTTAAAGCAGTTTTCTGCCGCCTCCCTTGATATGCTGGGACTTGAAAATGACGGTGCTGAAACGGGAGCAGTCTGCGGACTGTTTGACTATATCGGCGATACCCAGAAAACTCTCACCGGAAGATTTACCGGAATTGAAAGACAAGATTCCTCGTCAGCCATGATTCTTGACATGAACGCAAGGCGGAATCTTGAACTGACGGAAACCATGCGCAATAAGGATAAGAAAGGCTCTCTCCTGTGGGTACTGGATTCGACTCAGACTTCTATGGGAAAACGTCTGCTGAAAAGCTATATTGAGCAGCCGCTGACAAGTCCGGCAAGAATTATCGACAGGCTGGAGGCGGTAGAACAGCTTATAAAGAATCCGGTAGTACTCATGGAAATAGAGGATATCTTACAGCGTGTTTACGATATCGAGCGCCTTATGACCAGAATCATGTACAAGACCGCTACTCCAAGAGACTTAAAATCCCTTTCCATGACTTCCGTTCAGCTGCCACAGTTGAAAGAACAGCTGAAAAAGCTTTCCGGTTCAAAACTGCTGGATAGTCTTGAAAGGAGTATTTCTACCCTTGAGGATATTTCAAATCTGGTTGAAAACGCTATCGTAGACGAGCCGCCTGTAACGGTCAAGGACGGCGGAGTTATCAGGGACGGATTTAACGAGGAGCTTGACAGTCTGCGCAATATCATGAACAATGGCAAGGATATCATTGCGGATATTGAGGCGAGAGAGCGTGAAGCTACAGGCATCAAGGGGCTTAAAATCGGCTTTAACAGGGTTTTTGGCTATTATCTTGAAGTCACCCGTTCCTATTACGATTTAGTCCCCGACCACTATATCAGAAAGCAGACTCTTGCAAATGCTGAAAGGTTTATTACCGAGGAACTGAAAAATACCGAAAACAGCATTCTTGGTGCAAAGGATAAGTCACTGCGACTTGAAGCGGATATTTTCAGCGAGGTGAGGGACTTCCTTGCAACCCAGCTGAAAAGCGTTCAGCGCACTGCATCTGCGGTTGCGGCGGTTGACGTTCTTGCGTCCTTTGCGACTGCGGCTATGAACAACAATTATGTAAGACCGGAAATTGCAATTGACGGTGTTATTGATATCAGGGGAGGACGTCACCCGGTTGTTGAACTTATGCTGACTGACGAGGTTTTCGTGCCTAATGACGTTTATCTTGACACAAAATCCAACAGAATGTCGGTGATAACAGGTCCGAATATGTCCGGTAAATCCACATATATGCGTCAGACTGCCCTTATTACACTTATGGCACAGATAGGCAGTTTTGTTCCGGCGTCCTATGCGAAAATTTCCGTGGTGGACAGAATTTTCACAAGAGTTGGTGCGTCAGACGACCTTACCGCCGGACAGAGTACGTTCATGGTAGAGATGAGCGAGGTTGCGGATATTCTGAAATACGCCACTAAAAACAGCCTTGTAATTCTTGACGAGGTGGGAAGAGGTACTTCCACATTTGACGGAATAAGCATTGCCCGCTCGGTTGCGGAACACATCTGCAATTCAAAAAAGCTTGGCTGCAAAACCCTTTTTGCCACTCACTATCATGAACTTATTGAGCTTGAAAACCTCATGGAGGGCGTGAAAAATTACAGCATTGCCGTAAAGAAAAGCGGAAACGGAATACGCTTTTTAAGAAAGATTGTCAGAGGGGGAGTTGACGAAAGCTACGGAATCGAGGTGGCGAAGCTTGCCGGACTTCCTGACAAGGTGGTAAAACGTGCAAGGGAACTGCTGGAGGAAATGGAGCAGGAAAACGCAGTCCAGAGAAAGCCGTCCGAGGACGACGGACAGATGAGCTTTACGGCGATGAATCGTGACATACTGGCTGACAGGATAAGAAAGACCAATGTTGATGAATTAAGTGACGAGGAATGCCGTGATTTTTTAAAGGAACTTACAAAGCTGGCTGAATAAAACAGGAGGAAAAATGGCTGAAATTACTGTACTTAGCAAGGATATATCCGAACTTATAGCCGCCGGAGAGGTTATTGAACGTCCGGCTTCGGTTATAAAGGAACTGCTTGAAAACTCAATTGACGCAGGGGCAAAGCACATAACCGTTGAGATAAAAAACGGCGGTACGACCTATATGCGCATAACGGACGACGGCTGTGGTATCGCTCCGGAGCAGGTGCCTACTGCCTTTCTGCGCCATGCCACAAGCAAGATATCTTCAAAGGACGACCTTGACAATATCCTGACTCTTGGTTTCAGAGGAGAGGCACTGGCGTCAATTTCAGCCGTTTCGAGAGTTGAACTGCTGACAAAGCAGAAGGGTGACGAGTATGGCACAAGCTATGTTATCGAGGGCGGAAACGAGGTTTCAAATGAGCAGTCGGGCTGTCCTGACGGAACAACCATAATTATCCGTGACATTTTTTTTAACGTTCCGGTAAGGCGCAAATTCATGAAAAGGGACGCTGCTGAGGCAAACGCCATAATTTCAATCATGCAGAAAATCATTCTCTCACACCCGGAAATAGCTTTCAAGCTTATAAAGGATAACAAAATTGAGTTTTCTTCTGCCGGTGACGGCGAACTTTATTCAGCAGTTTACGGCGTTTACGGCAGGGACTTTGCCCATGACATGATACCTGTGGATTACAGCGAAAACGGTATAACCGTAAAAGGCTACATCATCAAGCCGCTGTATTCCAAATCAAACCGTTCCTTTCAGAATTTTTTCATAAACGGCAGATTTGTAAAGTCTCTGACCTGCAGTGCATCACTTGAAGAGGCGTATCAGAATCTTATCATGGTGGGAAAGTATCCGGCTTGCGTGCTTATGCTTGACGTTCCTCCGGTAACTGTTGATGTAAACGTTCACCCTGCAAAGGCAGAAGTGCGGTTTTCAGATGAAAAGATGGTTTTCAGCTGTGTTTATTTTGCAGTGAAAAATGCACTTATGGCGTCCGGACTTATCTATGAGTTTCAGCTTAAGGACGAGATAAAAAAGCGTGTGGACTACACCGCCCAGCCATTTGAACCGGAAAAGTTTGAACAGCAGAAAATCCAACAGCCGGAAAAGAAAGAGGATAGTGCTTTTGCTCCGGTTTCCGGTTCGGAATACGCTCCGGTCAGTGAGGAAAAAGCTGACTACGAAACAGGCGGCAGAGTAGAGGATAAGGCAGTACTTTCATCATCGGTGACACAGTACGGAAACGGCGGAAGAGTGACATTTGCAGAACCGGCGGTTGTGATTGAGTATTCAGATGACGAAGAAGAGAACGAGCCGGAGGAAAAGCTTGAAACTTTCAGCTATATAAACAGCAGTGCATTTGTGAAAAAGGAAGTGCCGAAGCCGGAATCAGTTTCAAAAGAACCGGAAAGGGAGCAGATAACGGTAATAGGCGAGTTTTTCAAGAACTATATTGCCGCACAGGCAGGGGATAATATTATCCTCATTGACAAGCACGCCGCCCATGAACGTGTCATTTTTGAAAAGCTGAAAACACAGAACTGCGGTGGTGACAGTCAGCTGACACTTGAAAGCGCTGAAATACTCCTTGCGGAGGGTGAGTATAACGCAATGCTTGAAAACAGGGAAATACTTGTGAAAATGGGCTTTGACATTGATTTCTCCCACGAGCCTTTTGTCAGGACAGCGGCTGTTCCGGTCATTCTGGAAAATCTCAACATGGACGAGGTAATACCGGAAATTGCGGAAAATTTTCTGCTTAATAAGCAGAATCCTCAGACTCATCAGCTTGATGATATGTTACATGAACTTGCCTGCAAGGCGGCAATAAAAGCCAATGACAAAAACGATATAAAGGAGCTTCAGCGGCTTGCGGAGGAAGTGTATTACAATGAAAATATACGCCACTGTCCTCACGGCAGACCGGTAATGTTTACGCTTAGCAAGCGTGAACTTGAAAAACAGTTTAAAAGGATTGTCTGAAATTATGACGGAAAATGGAAAAATCAGAGTTGCGGCGGTGGTAGGACCCACAGCGTCGGGGAAAACTGCTCTTGGGGTTGAAATTGCAAAGGCACTGGACGGAGAGGTTATCTCCGCAGACTCAATGCAGATATATAAGGGCATGGATATTGCAACGGCAAAACCTGCGGCGGAGGAAATGCAGGGGATACCCCATCATCTTATAGATTTTCTTGACAGGGGCACTGCTTTCAGCGTAGCAGATTACGTTGAGTTAGCCGGAAAGGTTATAAAGGAAGTGGATTCAAGGGGAAAGCTGCCGGTTATCGTTGGCGGTACTGGACTTTACATTTCGTCCCTCCTTGAAAATATAAAATTTGCGGATATTGAGTGTGACGAAAAACTGCGTAAACGGCTTGAAAATGAGGCGGCTGAAAAGGGGAACAAGTACCTTTTTGAAAAACTGAAAATTGCCGACCCCGAATCCGCTGCAGAACTTCACCCCAACAATCTTGTGAGAGTTATAAGGGCGCTGGAGGTATTTGAACTTACCGGGAAAAAACTGAGCCAGTACAAAGCGGAAAGCCGGTTGGAGGAAACGCCTTATGATTCCGTTATTATCGGACTTTCGTACAGCGACAGACAAAAGCTTTATGACAGGATAAACAGGCGTGTTGATATAATGGTCGAATCAGGACTTGTTGAGGAGGCAAGGGCGGTTTTTGAATCGGGAAATATGAAAACTGCCGGAAATGCAATCGGTTACAAGGAACTGATACCTTATTTCAGAAATGAATGCAGTCTTGAGGAATGTGTTGAAAAAATCAAGCAGGAAACAAGGCGTTATGCCAAGCGTCAGCTGACGTGGTTTAGGAAAAATGCAAAAATTCACTGGATAATGTTAGACGAATTTGATGATAAAGAGAAAATTTTGACTTTTTGTAAAAAACTTATAGCCAAAGAGTAAAGTTTGTGGTATAATATAAATTGAATATTAGCATGAGGTAATTGTACTGATTGATCCGGAGTAAAAATGTAAACAGATAATACCCGGAAATGACAAAAAAGGGATCAAAAACAAGGAGTGTAGAAAAAATGAACAAGGCAATAAATCTTCAGGACGTCTTTCTGAATCAGGCAAGAAAAGACAGAATACCGGTTACAATTTATCTTACAAACGGTTTTCAGTTCAAAGGTATGGTAAGAGGCTTTGATAATTATATTGTAATTCTCGACTGCGACGGAAAGCAGAATCTGGTATATAAGCACGCAATTTCAACGATTTGCCCGTTAAAGCCTATTCCGATTCTTGACGCCGCTGAAAGGGCGGAGAACCAGTAAGTAAATGAATTCTGTTACTTCCAAGATACTGAGTGTTCTTCTTGTTATCTGCGTCGGAACCTGTCTTCTGACTATCGGATTTCATATGGTAAATCAGAAATATGAAACTGAAACTGCAATTCTGGCAACTGCCGATGATTCCGCAACTTTCAAGGGGATATATATCCGTGATGAAGAGGTTGTACAGTACGGCGGGACAGGAACGGTCAGCTATTGTGTTTCGGACGGCGGAAAGCTGGGCAGCGGTTCAGCAATAGCGGAAATCTATGCAGACGAAAGTCAGATAGATATCAAGCAGCAGATAAGTGATTTAAATGACGAACTTGCGGTTCTGAAAAAAATTCAGAACCCCGGAACGTTACAGTCAGCACAGCCTGCAAATATTGCGTCGCTTATCAATGAGGAATATAAATCTATTGTCAGCAGCCGTGAAACCGGAAAACTTGACGAACTTTCAGAACAGAAAAATGAACTTCTCGTTCTTCTGAGCACATACCAGCTTGTGACCAATACAGGAACTGATTTTAAAGAACGTATCAATACGATAAATTCCGAAATATCAAGGCTGAAATCTTCGGAAACAGTGCCTCTTGACACTATTGTTGCCGACCATTCTTCATATTTTGTAAGCTATGCGGACGGCTATGAGGATGAGCTTAAAACAGACAAGCTAAGCCATATTACGCCTGAACTTATTAATGAAGTCAGGGACAGCGGTCCGGTGGAGGACGGCAGGGTTATAGGAAAGCTTATCAATGGTTATGAATGGTATATTGCCGGAGTTATTGACAACAGAAAAAAGAATTTCGCCATAGATGATGATGTGAAAGTGAAATTCCAGTCTACATCTGATATAATCGACGGGGAAATATATGATATAAGAGATACCGGAGATCCGTCTGAAAATATTGTTATTATCAAATGCGATGAGATAAACTTCGATCTGGTTCAGCACAGAACAGAGAGAGTTGAAATGATTTCAGGCGAATTTGAGGGAATAAAGGTGCCGAGAAAGGCAATAAGATTTCTTGATATGGAAGAAACAGTGGTTGACGAGGAAACCGGAAAGGAATCAAAGCAGACTGTCAACTGCAAGGGAGTTTACGTTAAGTTAGGTGAACGAATTTCATTCAAGAAAATTGATGTAATTTATGAAGGCGGAGATTATGTACTGTCCTCTCTCAATGCAGGCAGCGGATATCTTGCGCTTTATGATGATATTGTAGTAGAAGGAGTGGACGCTGATGGAAACTGATTTCAGCTACATTGATGAAAATTACAGAAAAATTATTTTTAATATGCAGGAGGCGGCTGCAAAATACAGAAAACCGGAGGAGAAAATTTCTCTTATGGCTGTTACAAAAACGGTTGACCCTGCTGCTGTGAACCATGCTATAGGGCTGGGTATTAACCTGCTGGGTGAAAACCGTGTGCAGGAATATACCGCCAAAAAGGATTTTTACGACAAAAGCGCTGAAGTACACTTTATCGGTCATCTTCAGACTAATAAGGTGAAATATATTATCGATTCTGTTTCCATGATTCAGTCGGTGGACAGTATAAAGCTTGCTGAGGAAATCAACAGACACGCCGGAAGGATCGGGAAAAAACAGGATATTCTGATGGAAGTCAATATCGGCGGAGAGGAATCAAAAAGCGGCGTTGACAAAAGTGCTCTGGAAGAACTGCTTTATCAGACGGCAGAGCTTGAAAATGTGCAGGTCAGAGGGCTTATGGCGATTCCGCCGGCTGATTCACCGGAAAAATTTTTGTATGATATGCAGAAATTATATATTGACATTTCCGGGAAAAGCATACATAATATAAGTATGGATTTTCTTTCAATGGGAATGTCCGGCGATTATGCTGATGCAATCAAATACGGTTCTAATATTATAAGAATCGGAAGAGGACTGTTTGGTCCGAGAAATTATGCCTGATTTTTTCAGGCAGATGCTGATTATTTAAGTATTTCATGAAATATTACAGAGATAGGAGAACGAAAGAATGGAAATCTTGAAAAATCTTAAAGACTTTTTTGTTCCGCAGGAGGATGGGGACGACGAACAGTTTGAGGAAAGTTATCAGAGAAAAAGTTCCTCGTCAGACAGAGAATACCGTGAAAGCAGAAGTGACAGAGATTACGAGGGCGGCAGAAGCTATCGTGCTGAACGTTTCGACGATACCGAGGAAAAGAGAAATAAGGTCGTTAACATTCAGGCAACAGCACAGCTTCAGGTAGTACTTGTAAAACCTGAAAAATTCCAGGATTCAAAGCAGATTGCAGACCACCTTATTGCAAAGAAAACTGTTGTGCTGAATCTGGAAAATGCGTCATCTGACAACAGAAGAAGAATTATCGACTTCCTCGTCGGCGTTGCTTATGCAAACGGCGGAACACTCAAGCCGGTTGCAAATCAGACATACATTATCACACCGTATAATGTAGGATTTATCGGCGGAGATTTAGTTGACGAACTTGAAAGCAACGGAGTTATAATCTGATAATATGACGGATTTTGACGAGAAGGCTTTTGCTGCGAGAATTGAGGATCTTGCTGAACTGTCTGAACGAAGAGGAATGATTTTTACGCATTTTCTTAACGAAAGGCAGCAGGTTCTGGCTGAATCAGTGCTTAAAAGACTGAGATGTGAAAATTACTGCTTTTCTGGCGGCGCAGAAAATGCTGACCGTAAAATTCTTTGCGTATTCAGTGAATACTGCCGCCCGGAAAACAGTGATTTTCCGATGTCATGCATAACTTTCCGGTTCAAGCCGTCATATAAGCTTTCTCACAGGGATTTTCTCGGGGCACTGACCTCCCTTAATCTGAAACGGGAGGCTGTGGGGGATATTCTCACAGGTGACGGAATTGCACAGGTTTTCGTGATAGATTCTGTAAAGCAGACCGTTCTGGACGAGATCAGGAAGATAGGCTCTGTAGGTGTTGAGGTTTCGTCAGATGAACCGCTGCTGCTTGACAAAACACAGTCATACCGTGAAATAAAGGGTACTGCGGCGTCTATGAGGCTGGACTGCATTCTTGGTCTTGCTCTTGGAACAAGCCGCAGCAAGGCAGCCGCTGTTATATCATCGGGGGCGGCTGAGGTGAACTACAGACCGGTGACAGATACTTCCTTTGTTCTTAAAGAGGGAGATATCTTTTCTGTCAGAAAATACGGGAAGTTCCGTATAGAAGAAATATCAGGCGTTTCCAAAAAGGGAAGAATACACATTAATGTGTTGAAATATTGTTAAGAGGTGATAGACATTGATAAGTGCAAGTGATATAAGAGACAGGAAATTTGAAAAAGCTGCATTTGGATATAAGCAGGAGGATATTGACGATTTCCTCGCAGAACTCATAAGCGAATTTGAACAGATCGATGCTGAAAGGGACGACCTCCACAGCAAGATACAGATACTTGCTGACAAGGTAAGGGAATACCGTCAGGACGAGGACGCATTAAAGGACGCCCTGCTTGGTGCGCAGAAGCAGGGACATCAGGTTATTGCTGAAGCACAGGAAAAGGCAGATGCAATCATTGCACAGGCTGAGGCAAAGGCTAAGGAACTTATTGACGAGGCAACTGTTCAGCACGAAGCTGCTATGGAAAAGAACAGACTGGAAATTGAAAAGGAAAAGAAGAATCTTTACGAGGCTCAGAAACAGGTTACTGAGTTTAAAAAGACTCTCTTTGATATGTATAAATCACATCTTGAAATGATTTCCGCAATGCCTGAAATCGAAATTGAAGAAGAGGAAGAGGTTCAGACATATGAGCCGGATGAGGAAGGACCTCCGAAGCCGGATCCGTTTGCTACTTCAAGCTTTTCTGCAAGAAGCGTAAAGGGCGTTTATGAATCAAGATTTTCCGACCTTCAGTTCGGACAGAATAATACCCAGAGCGGTAACCCAAACCCAACATCAATCGAAAAGGAAGAAGTATAATGGCAATGGATTATAACAAGACTTTGAATCTGCCGAAAACAGACTTTCCTATGAGAGGAAATCTGCCTAAGAGAGAACCTGAAACTCTTAAAAAATGGGAAGATGAAAGACTTTACTACAAGATGGTCGAAAACAATAAGGATAAGCCGAAGTATATCCTGCACGACGGTCCTCCGTATGCAAACGGACAGATTCATCTTGGAACAGCTCTTAACAAGACTTTAAAGGATTTTATTATAAAGCATAAGAATATGACCGGTTACTGCGCTCCGTACGTTCCCGGCTGGGACACTCACGGACTTCCTATCGAGCTTAAAGCCATGAAGGAAATCGGCGTGGAAAACGGTGCAATTCCTCCGGTTGAACTGAGAAAACAGTGCAAGGACTTCGCAATGAAGCACGTTAAAAGCCAGATGGAACAGTTCAAGCGTCT